>CAISUK010000100.1 GCA_903888645.1 uncultured Pseudomonadota bacterium
AACTGAAAACAAAAAACGATTATGGCACAACAAAACGATGTCAAAATCGTGAATCGATAAGAATCAATGACTTGCCATTGACGCCGCTGCCGAAAAGCGTCGAATATGACGGGTGAGTGTTAAAGGGCGGCTAATCTAATTCGCCGGCCATGACCTGGGCGAAAGCTTCTGCGGGCGTTTGGCCTTCCATGATGAGTTTCACTATTGCCCCGCGGTGCTGGCGGACTGAGTCGGGCAGCGTGTCGATGTGCTGCGTATAGTGTTCCGCCATCAGTTCCACGGCCTTCTGTTGTTTGACTTTCTTGCGTGGCTTGGCCGCGCTTTCGCTCTGTTTCATGGTTGGTTTGAAGTCCGTTATGCGAAGAAGTGATGGCAGTTTACGCCTTGGTCCGAATTGCGAATTGATTTTATGCCGAACTCGAACCTACCCGCCCATGATGGCCCCGCATCGCCTCGAATGCAACCTTGCTGCGGAACAATAACTTGACGATCTGTTGGCAACCGCTCAGTTCGAGCGCTTGCCTCAAAGCACAGCGGCGTTACGCCTGAGTCAGGCCGTTGCGGCGATGTGCCGATTGACCAGTTCTGCCAGGCGTTTCGCCGACGGCACCGTTTCATCGAGCGGCGTGTAGCCATAGCCGACCACCAGACCGCGCGCCACTGGCGGCGCCAAATAGTAGGCGGAGAGGGGCTTCACATCGATGCGCTGGCGCCATGCTTCGGCTACGAGGGCAACGTCGTCGCATTGCTGCGGTAGCCGGATCACCAGATGCAGTCCGGTATCGGCATCGGACAAGCGCGCAGCGGCGACCAGCGTGCGCTGCAGCGTATGTTGCAGCAGCGCCCGGCACTGGCCGTAACGGCCGCGCACGTTGCGGATATGGGAGGCGAAATGCCCCTGCTTGATAAAGTCTGAAAGTGCCGCCTGGACGGCCATTTGCCCCGGCCGGTGGATGTCCGACAGGCCGACGCGGAAAGGCTCGATCAGATCCGGCGGGACGACGATGTAGCCGATGCGGATGCCCGGATAGAGCACCTTGGAAAACGTGCCCAGATAAATGACGCGATCATGGGTGTCGAGGCCCTGCAACGATGCCAGCGGCCGTCCGCCGTAACGGAATTCGCTGTCATAGTCGTCTTCCAGAATCCAGGCGCCGCGCCGTCCGGCAAATTCAAGCAGCAGCCGCCGCCGCGACAGGCTCATGACAACGTCGGTCGGGTACTGGTGCGATGGCGTTGCATAAATCAGCCGGGGCCAGGTCTCCAGGTCCATCCAGTCCGGATTGATCCCGTCGGCATCAATGGCAATCGGCCGCAGGTTGAGGTCGTTGGCCTCGAAGATGCGTCGCGCACCCCAATAACCGGGATTTTCCATCCAGACCATGTTGCCGGTATCGGTCAGCAGTCGGGCGCACAGATCGAGCGACTGCTGTGTCCCGGCGGTAATGAGTACCTGGTCGGCGGAAAGACGCACCGAACGCGAAACGCGCAAGTACTCGGCGAGCGCTTCGCGCAGCGGCAAGTAGCCGCCAGAGCGGGCGTAGTCGAGCATGGCTGCGGTCGGCGAGCGCCAGTACTTGTTCTGCAGACGTTGCCACAGCTTGTGCGGAAAGGCGGAAAAATCGTTGGCGAGGGCGACGAATTCCTGAATTTCGTAGTAGCGGTCAGAAGGCGCCGCGGTCAATCGCAGACCGCGCTGCGACAGCCGCCGGGGCATCTGTCCAGTCAGTTGTGGAGCGGCTTCCTTTTCGCTCTGGCGCAGGTAGTTCGGCAGCGTATCGGCGACGTAGGTGCCACTGCCGGTGCGCGCCTCGACGTAACCTTCGGCTAGCAACTGGTCATAGGCGACCAGAACGGTATTCCGCGAATAGCCTAGATCAATCGCCAGATCCCGTGTCGATGGCAATTTTGCCCCACCCGGCAGCTGATGGCTGAGAATGGCCCGGCGGATCGCCTCGAAGACGCGGCGGTGCGCCGGCAGATCCGCGCAATCCGAGGCTTCCAGCCCGGCAAGGAGAAGTTCGGCGAGTGGCATGAGCACCGAGTGGTACCTTAGGATTAAACAAAAGTGGCTCTTCTTATGGTACCAAAGTCTGAATATGCTGATGCCAATTTCACCGTTTCAGGTGAAGCACTTCTGGGGAAACTGTCATGCTCGTCGGCGTAACCAAGGAAATCAAGAACCACGAATATCGCGTCGGTCTGACGCCCAATGGCGCGGCCGCACTGGTTCGCAATGGCCATGACGTGCTGGTCGAAACTGGCGCAGGGCTGGGGGTCGGTTTTACCGATGCCATGTATATCGCTGCCGGCGCCCGGGTCGCCGCCGATGCGGATGGCGTATTTGCCGCTGCCGACATGATCGTCAAGGTCAAGGAGCCGCAGCCGGTCGAGTGTCGTAAACTGCGCCCCGGCCAGTTGCTATTTACTTATCTGCATCTGGCGCCGGATCCCGAGCAGGCAAAGTTGCTGATTTATTCCGATTGCGTCGCGATTGCCTACGAGACCGTCACCGATGACGACGGCGGACTGCCGCTCCTCAAGCCAATGTCCGAAGTGGCCGGGCGGATGGCCATCCAGGCCGGCGCCCACGCGTTGGAAAAGGCTCAGGGCGGCCTCGGTGTGCTGCTCCCCGGGGTGCCCGGGGTGCCGCCGGGCAAAGTGTTGGTGCTGGGCGGCGGCGTCGTCGGCCTCAATGCCGCGCGCATGGCCATGGGTCTTGGTGCCCAGGTCACCATCATGGATATTTCGCTGCCGCGATTAACCCAGATCGACAACGATTTCGGGCCGCGCTTGGTCACCGAAGTCTCTTCGCGCGAACACATCGCGGCGCGCCTGCCGGAGACCGATCTGGTCGTCGGCGGGGTGCTGATTCCCGGCGCCGCGGCACCCAAGCTCATCACCCGCGACATGCTGTCGCTGATGCGGCCGGGCAGCGTGATCGTCGACGTCGCCATCGACCAGGGCGGCTGCCTCGAAACCAGTCACGCCACCACGCACCAGGATCCGACTTACGTGGTCGACGGCGTCGTTCACTACTGCGTCGCCAACATGCCGGGCGGCGTCGCCCGCACCTCGACGCTGGCGCTCACCAACGCCACCCTGCCGTTTGTTCTGCAACTTGCCAACAAGGGCTATCGCCAGGCGCTTCAGGACAATGCGCATTTGCGCAACGGCCTGAATATTCATCGCGGCACGGTGACGCATGCCGCCGTGGCCCGCGATCTCGGCTATCCTTTGAACTCCGGCTTTTGATCTGACCCTGGTCCGGGATACTAACCAAGGCCTCATGAAACAGCGCGCCCCGATCGTCGGCATTCCCGCCTGCATCAAGATGCTGGGCAACCATGCCTTTCATGCCGCCGGGGCGAAATATGTCGATGCCGTGGCCAATGCCGCCGGCTGTACGCCCTTGCTCCTGCCAGCGCTCGGCGAGCGCCTCGACATCGCTCGCATCCTCGAGTTGGTGGACGGCATTCTGCTGACCGGTTCCGTCTCCAATGTGGCGCCGGAACGCTATGGCAAGACTCTGGCGCGCGCCGAACTGAAACTCGACGCCGAGCGCGATGCCACCACTTTTCCGCTGATCGCCGCAGCGCTGGCCGCGGGCTTGCCGCTGTTCGGCATCTGTCGCGGCTTTCAGGAACTCAACGTGGCGATGGGTGGCACGCTGCATCAGGAAGTCCACGCCCAACCGGGATTGCTCGACCATCGCGAAGACAAGACTGCCGACGTCGATGTTCAGTACGGTCCGGCACATACCGTGCGATTGGCGGCCGATGGCTGGCTGCGCCAGTTACTCGGCGGCATCGATGAAATGACGGTCAACTCGATTCACGGTCAGGGCATCGACCGCTTGGGTAATGGTTTGGTCGTCGAAGCCAGCGCACCCGACGGACTCACCGAGGCGATCCGCGTCGACGGCGCCAAAGCCTTCGCCCTTGCCGTGCAGTGGCATCCCGAATGGAAGGTCGAACAAAATCCGCAGTCGATGGCGATGTTTCGCGCCTTTGGCCGCGCTTGCGCCGAACGCGCCGGCATTTCGCCGGCCGCGGTGCAGCAAGAATAAGCGACGGAGTGAGAGATCATGAAGGAAATAGCACGGCTCGAACGTGAGCAAATCGGCTTCAACGAGATGGACGAGTTTCTCAATCGTCATGGAATTACCGAGGTGGAATGTCTCGTTCCCGACATGACCGGCACCCCGCGCGGCAAGATCCTGCCGCGCGGCAAGTTCCGCGAAGAGCGCGGCATGCGCCTGCCCGAAGCGGTGCTGGGCATGACCGTGACCGGCGAAATCCCCAATGACGAAGCCTTCAATCGCATCATCGACGCGCGCGACAAGGATCTGGTGCTCAAGCCCGATCCCAATACCGTGCGTGTGGTGCCCTGGGCGGTAGACCCGACCGCCGAAGTCATTCACGACTGCTACACCATCGATGACCAGTTCGTCGATTACGCGCCACGTTCGGTACTGCGCCGGGTGCTCGGCCTCTACGCGGAGCGCGGCTGGAAAGCAGTGGTGGCGCCGGAACTGGAGTTTTACATCGTCGCCCGCAACACCGATCCGGACTTGCCGCTGCATCCGCCGGTCGGCCGTAGCGGCCGCACCGAATCGGGTCGTCAGGCTTACAGCATCGATGCCGTGAACGAATTTGATCCGCTCTTCGAAGACATCTACGAGTACTGCGAAAAGCAGGAACTGGAAATCGACACGCTGATTCACGAAGTCGGCACCGGCCAGATGGAGATCAACTTCCTCCACGGCGATGCGCTGGAACTGGCCGACAGCGTTTTCCTCTTCAAGCGGACCGTGCGCGAGGCGGCGCTCCGTCACGACATGTATGCAACCTTCATGGCCAAGCCGATGGCCGACCAGCCCGGTTCGGCGATGCACATTCACCAGAGCATCGTTGACGCGAGCACCGGCAAGAATATCTTTTCGCTGCCCGACGGCAGCGACAGCGACCTGTTCCGCTATGCCATCGGCGGCCTGCAGAAGTACCTGCCGGCATCGATGGCCCTGTTCGCGCCTTACGTGAATTCCTATCGCCGTCTGGTGCGCGACACCGCCGCGCCGATCAACGTGCAGTGGGGGCGCGACAACCGTACCGTCGGTATCCGTGTGCCGCATTCCTCGGTGGCTGCCCGCCGCGTCGAAAACCGCGTCGTCGGCGCCGATGCCAATCCCTACATTGCGCTCGCCACCACGCTGGCCTGCTGCTACCTCGGCATGGTGAATCGACTCGAACCGACGCCGGAGCTGGTCGGCAACGGCTACTCGCACGAATACGAATTACCGCGCAGTCTCAATGAAGCGATCGACCTGTTGCGCGCGACGACAGAACTGCATGACACACTCGGCGCCAATTTTGTCGGCCTGTACACCTCGGTGAAGGAGCTTGAACATGCCGAATTCATGCGTGTAATCAGCCCGTGGGAGCGCCAGCATTTGCTCCTGCACGTTTGAAAAACAAGGAATCCGAGACATGAACGCCATCGAAACCCAGCAGTTCGACACGCGCTCGCTGCAGCAGCGCGACAGCGCCCATTACATGCATCCCTTTACCGATACCAAGGCTCTGGCCGGCCGTGGCGCGCGCATCATCACGCGCGGCGACGGCATCTATATCTGGGATTCGGAGGGCAACAAGATCCTCGACGGCATGTCCGGCCTGTGGTGCGTGAATGTTGGTTATGGTCGCCACGAACTGGTCGATGCGGCCGCCCGGCAGATGACGCAACTGCCTTTCTACAACAGCTTCTTCAATACATCCGTCATCCCGGCCATTGAACTGGCCGAATTGCTGACCGAGATTACGCCGCCGCAGTTCAACCACTTCTTCTTCACCAATTCAGGTTCCGAGGGCAATGACACCATCCTGCGCATGGTCCGCCGCTACTGGGATGTCAAGGGCCAGCCGCAGAAAAAGACGCTGATCGCGCGCAAGAACGCCTATCACGGCAGCACGGTATGCGGCGCCTCGCTGGGCGGCATGAGCTATATGCACGAGCAGGGCGACCTGCCGATTCCAGGCATCGCCCATATCGAACAACCCTACTATTTTGAGCATGGCAAAGGTATGACGCCGGAAGCCTTTGCGCTCAAGGCGGCTGGCTGGCTCGAAGAGAAGATTCTCGAATTGGGTGCCGACAAAGTGGCCGCTTTCATCGGCGAACCGGTGCAGGGCGCCGGTGGCGTCATCATTCCGCCGCCCGGCTACTGGCCGGAAATCCAGCGAATCTGCGACAAGTACGATGTCCTGCTGATCTGCGACGAAGTCATCACCGGCTTTGGCCGGCTTGGCACCTGGTTCGGCCACGAATACTTCGGCATCAAGCCCGATCTGCTGACCTTCGCCAAGGGCGTTACCTCCGGCTACATTCCGCTCGGCGGCGTTGCCGTCGGCGACCGGGTCGCCAATGTGCTGATCGAGCAGGGCGGCGATTTCAACCATGGCTTTACATACTCCGGCCACCCGGTGGCCTGCGCCGTGGCTGTGGAGAATATCCGCATCCTGCAGCGCGAGGGCATCGTCGAACGGGTCGCCGCCGAGACCGCGCCTTACCTGCGCCGTCGTTTCACGGAACTGGCTGACCATCCGCTGGTTGGCCTGGCTGAAACCTGTGGCTTGATGGCTGGACTGGTGCTGGTCAAGGACAAGGCCACGCAAAGCGTATTCGACCCCCAGCATGAAGTTGGCATGATCTGTCGCGGCTACTGTTTCAGCGGCGGCGTCATCATGCGTGCCGTCGGCGATCGCATGATCATCGCGCCGCCGCTGGTCATCACGCCGGCCCAGATCGATGAAATGATCGGCCTGATCAGGGCCGCACTCGACAGCACGCTGGCAGAAGTCCAGCGGCGCGGTTTGCTGTAGGCATGGCCGGTCCGGGAACCTTGACGGTGCATCTTCGGCAAGGCACGCACGGAAGTTGGGCGCGGCAGTCGATTTTCGGCGCAGGGACTTCCCCAATTTGCGCCGAGTTCGTATTATTTCAGCGCGATCATTACAAGATGGGTTTCACTGGCAGGATACTTGCGTCTGGTTTGAAGAAGATGGGGCAAGGCGTTTTTGAATCCTGAATCCGATGTACCATCTTTTACCGGTGTTTCGCGTACAAGCCTGCCACCGGCGTTGGGTTGTTTCGCAAGTGCAGGTTTGCTACAGCAGGCGTCATCAATCATATTTTCTCGGGAGGATAATTAGACATGTTACGTAGATACCTGAAATGTTCGCGCGGCTCAGTTGGCTCGCGGGTTACCTCGCTGGTTGCTTCGCTATTGGCCGCCGTGCCGTTGGCGATAGCCAGTACCAGTGCGGTCCAGGCCGCCGACGAAAAAGTGCTCAACATCTACAACTGGTCCGACTACATCGGCGACGACACCATCGCCAACTTTGAAAAAGAAACCGGCATCAAGGTTCGCTACGACACCTTCGACAGCAACGAGACCTTGCATGCCAAGCTGGTCGCCGGCAAGACCGGTTATGACGTTGTTGTTCCATCGTCTAACTGGGCGAAAATTCAGGGCGAAGGCGGGCTGCTCACCAAGCTCGACAAGAGCAAGATCGCCACCTACGCCAATCTCGATCCGTATGTCATGAAGAGTCTGGCGAAAATGGATCCGGGCAACCAGTACATCGTGCCGTGGTTGTGGGGCATCACCACGATCGGTATCAACGTCGACAAGCTTAAGGCAGCGCTCGGTAACACGCCGATGCCTGACAACGTCTGGGACTTGATCTTCAAACCCGAATACATCAGCAAGGCCAAGTCCTGTGGCGTCTCTGTGCTCGACTCCGGCGATGAAGTTTTCCCCGCCGCGCTGCGCTACCTGGGCAAGCCGCCCTACAGCAAGAATCCGGCGGATTACCAGGAAGCCGCCAAGCTGCTGAGTTCGATTCGCCCCTACGTCACGCTGTTTTCATCCTCCGGCTACATCAACGAGTTGGCCGGCGGCTCGCTCTGTCTGGTGCTCGGCTGGAACGGCGATATCAGCATCGCCCAGGCCCGCGCCAAGGAAGCCAAGAACGGCAACAACATCCAGGTCCTGTTGCCCAAGACCGGGGCTGTGGAGTTCTTCGACACGATGGCAATTCCGGTCGATGCCGTCCATGTCGACAATGCCTACAAGTGGATCAGCTACATCCTCCGTCCGGAGGTCAATGCCAGCCTGGTGAACAAGGTGCTTTACGCCAATCCGGTGCCGGCTTCCGCCAAGTTCATCAAGCCCGAAGTGGCGAACAACAAGGCGGTCTTCATGTCGCCTGAAGATTTGTCCCACATGGTGGCGCCGGACGCCGTGAGCAGCGATATTCGCCGGGTGCGCACGCGCGCTTACACAAGCTTCAAGACGGGTCTCTAAGGTTTTGAACTGACGGACGGAGCGGCGCTCGCCGCTCCGATGGACGAGTGACTGATAGGGAGGTATCAGGCATGGCAAATTCTCCGGCAAGCGCTGCGGCCAAGGTCGATGATTCGCGATTCGTGCGCATCGATCGACTGACCAAGCGTTTCGATGAAGTCGCGGCGGTCGACGATGTGTCGCTCGACATCGAAAAGGGAGAAATCTTCGCCCTGCTCGGTTCCTCCGGTTGCGGCAAATCGACACTCCTGCGCATGCTGGCAGGTTTCGAGACGCCGTCGGTCGGCAGCATCTACCTCGAAGGCAACGACATCGCCAAGATGCCGCCTTACGAGCGGCCGATCAACATGATGTTCCAGTCCTACGCGTTGTTTCCGCACCTCACGGTGTGGGAAAACATTGCCTTCGGTCTGAAGCGGGACAACATGCCGACCGATCAGATCGCCGAGCGTGTCGAGACGATGCTGAATATCGTCAAGCTCAAGCCCTATGCCAAGCGCAAGCCGCACCAGCTTTCCGGCGGCCAGCAGCAGCGCGTCGCGCTGGCCCGTTGCCTGGCCAAGAGTCCCAAGCTGCTGCTGCTCGACGAGCCGCTCGGCGCCCTCGATCGCAAGCTGCGCGAACAAACCCAGTTCGAACTGCACAACATCATCAAGAAGGTCGGCGTGACTTGCGTGCTGGTCACCCACGATCAGGAAGAGGCCATGACCATGGCCGACCGCATTGCGGTCATGAGCGAAGGTCGCTTCAAGCAGGTCGGCAAGCCCAATGAAATTTATGAAACGCCGAGCTGTCGCTTCGTTGCCGATTTCATCGGCAATGTGAACATGTTCGGCGGCACGCTCGAGGTCGATCAGCCTGACCATTGCGTGATCGACACAATGCACGGCAAGTTTTATCTGGACCACGGTATCACCGGCACCCAGGACATGCCGGTCTCGGTCGCCGTGCGCCCGGAGAAGATTAACCTGCAGCGCGATCCGCCAGCCGACCCGCAGTACAACTGCTTGCGCGGCGAGATTGCCGACAGCGGCTATTTCGGCAGTTTTTCGCTGTACCGGATGAACCTCGCCTCCGGCATGAAGCTGCAGATCCAGATCACCCACACCGAGCGTCACGGCGAACTTTTCCAGCGCGGCGAAACGGTTTTCGCCACTTGTGCGCCGGATTCGCTGGTCGCCTTGACGACCTGAGCGCCGCCGAAGCCGATCATGGACCTCGCCAAATCGCTCGCCAAAAACCGCTTCGCGCGCCTGCTCCTGAAGGACTGGGGCAAGCTCACCGTCATCGGTATTCCCTACGTATTCCTGATCCTGCTGTTTACCGTGCCGTTTCTGGTGGTGCTCAAACTCAGTGTCTCGGAGACCGACGGCATCCATTTCCAGGATTTGTCCACGTATGCCGACGGCGTTGTCGATATCAAGATCAAGCTGTCCAACTACATCTTCCTGACCACCGATCCGCTTTACATCGAAACCTATTGGTCGTCGATCAAGTTCGCCGCGCTCAACACCTTTATTTGCATCTTTATCGGCTACCCGTTCGCCTACTTCATGGCCCGCTCGCCGGCCAGCATGCGGCCGGCGCTGCTGATGCTGGTGTCGTTGCCGTTCTGGACCTCTTATCTGTTGCGCGTCTATGCCTGGAAGGGTCTGCTCGACGACCATGGCGTCTTCAACAACCTGTGGATGTGGATGGGCCTCATCGACGAACCGATCAAGATGATGCATACCGGATTTTCGATGACGGTCGGCATGGTCTACACCTATCTGCCCTTCATGATCCTGCCGCTCTATGCCAATCTGGTAAAGATGGATCTGCGTCTGCTTGAAGCGGCCAAGGATCTCGGCGCGACGCCCTGGAAGGCCTTCTGGCTGATCACCGTGCCGCTCTCGAAAAACGGCATCGTCGCAGGATCCATGCTGGTCTTCATCCCCAGTGTCGGCGAATACGTGATTCCCGAACTGCTCGGCGGCCCCAGTACCCTGATGATCGGCCGCGTTCTCTGGGACGAGTTCTTCAGCAACAACGACTGGGCGATGGCCTCGGCGGTCGCCGTCACCATGGTCGTCCTCATTCTGGTGCCGCTGGCCATCTTCAACAAATACCAGGCCGATTCCGGCGGTGTGCGGGGAGTCTGAGCCATGGAGAGCCGCATCGGAAAATTTTGGTTGGGCGCAGGTTACGTATTTCTCTACCTGCCGATCCTGACACTCATCGTTTTTTCCTTCAACGATTCGAAGATGGTGACGCTGTGGGGCGGCTTCACCTTCAAATGGTACGGTGTCATCGCCCACGACACCGAAGTCGTCGATGGCTTCCTGCTCTCGTTGAAAGTGGCGCTGATGACTGCGAGCGCCTCGGTCTGCCTCGGCATGCTGGCGGCATTCGCCATGGTCCGCTACAAATCCTTTTTCGGCCGCACCGCATTCTCTGCCCACATCAATGCGCCGTTGGTGGTGCCAGAAGTGATCACCGGGCTGTCGCTGCTGTTGTTTTTCGTGCTCTGCCAGCGTTTGTTCGGTATGCCGGAACGCGGCGTTTTCACTATCTGGGCGGGCCATACCTCAGTTGGCATGGCTTATGCTGCTGTCGTTATCCAGTCGCGCCTCCTGGAAATGGACAAGTCGCTCGAAGAAGCCGCCATGGATCTCGGTTGCCGGCCTTTCCAGGTGTTCTACCTGGTCACCTTCCCGATGATCGCGCAGGCCCTGATGTCCGCCTGGCTGCTGACATTCACGATTTCCCTGGACGATGTCGTGGCCACGGCCTTCCTGTCCGGGCCCGGCTCCACGACGCTGCCCATCGTCATTTTGTCGCGGGCCCGGCTGGGCCTGAACCCGACGGTGAATGCCATCGCCACCATCACCGTGGCGGTCGTCGCAGTCGGCGTCCTCGCCGGCAGTTTGTGGCTTAACAGGCAGGAACGGAAGCGCGCCGCCGAGCAGGCAGCTGCCTACCGCGAAGGCACGCTGGCGCTGGCGTCATGAAGAATTGGAAAGTGATTGTGTGGTTTCAAGTTGCAGGTTTAGTTCAGTACCAAGTCGGGACGTAGCCGACCAGTCATGTCATATGTGTAATTTAACAGGGGGAGATGAGTCATGTTGAAACTCAAACAAATGGCAGTTGCCGTAACGCTGGCGTTGCCGATGCTGGCCAATGCCCAGACCAATGCCGAATTGAAGAGCGAGATCGACTTGCTCAAGGCACAGATCAACGAATTGAAGGCCATGATGAAGCAGCAGGCCGCAGCACCGGCCGCTGCGGCTGGCGGCGATGCGGTCGATCCGGGTGAATTCGCAGCGGTCCGCACCAAGGTTGAGGCGCTGATTGACGACAAGGAGGCGGCGGGGTTCAAGGGGCTGCGCATTTATGCAGGTCTGGACCCGACCTACATCTACAACCGCGCCAAGAATAGTTCGTCCTTCGCCTTCCTAAACAACAGTGCCAGTGTCAATGGCAGCAACGAAGTGTTCGGTTACGACAACTCCACTTACGGGATGGCCTATGTCGATTTCCAGAAGGAGATGGAGGGTGGCACCAAGTTGCGCTTGACGTTGGCGCCGAGCAAGAGCACCGGCTCGCAATACAACTTTGGCAACATCGTCCATGAGGCCTATGCGTCGATTCCGTTGGGCGGCGATCCGGCGACACGACTGATGGTCGGTCAGATCGCGGACGTCTCCGGCTACCAGCCCTGGCTTAATACCTATGTCGGTGCCAATAACATCGTCAGCAATCAATTGTTCCCTGGCTTCGGCGAGTACTTCATCACCAAGAACCTGCTGTTCGATTTCACCGCCGCCACGTTCTTTACTGGCGCCGGCCTCGATATCCTTCGCGGCAATTGGGAATGGAAATTCATCGCGGGCAACTTCAACTCGGCGCGGAATGATGTGAATGCCTGTCCGGCTAATGACGGCTCAATTGTGGCTCTTGTTGCCAATGGCACGATAGCATGTGATCCGAAGCCAGTTCGCAGCCCGACCTTCATCTACAACGCTTACTACTACATCAACGAGTTCAGTGGTTTTGAATTCACGGGTTACGAAGGCAAAGTTACGAACTGGATATTGGGTGGCGCCACGCGCCTCGATTCCTTCGAGATTGATGGAAACTATACCCGCGGGGACTTCAACGGTAATCTTCAGTACACCATTGGCCGCCAAAAACAAGGCGCATTTAATGGTGGCGATTCGCAGTGGTGGGGACTCTCCGGCCTAGCCTCGCAGAAGGTAACGCCCAATCTGACGCTGGCTGCACGTATCGATTATCTGAATAACCAGAAAAATGGTGGGGGCACCATCAATGTGGGCAACTTGGTGCCATTGCCACTTGATCAATCTACTGTGCCCTCGGTGTTTGTGGGTGACTTCTACAATGGTTTCGGCCCCGGCAATCCAGACCTAGTGGCCAATCCTGGTTATGATCCAAACAAAGGTGCTAACCGTACCTCGTTGGCGTTCTCCGCCACTTACCGCTTGACACCTAACGTCGCCTTCCGTGGCGAGATCCGCCACGATCACGCAACGACACCGTCCTTCTACTTCTTCAACGACCAGAGTTTCAGGAAATCCAACGACGTATTCGGAGTGCAGACCGTCGTCAACTTCTGATCGCGCTTCACGCGTTATTTCGGTCGGGAGCGCACTTGCACCCGACCGAAAGTCAACCAGCAAGGACATCGGTATGACACAGCTTACCGACTGGAAATCCATTTCCGTTTCACTCCGCCTCAACGGCGCTGCCTTTATCGACGGCCGCCGGGTCGCGGCTATTTCCGGCGAAACCTTCGACTGCATTTCGCCGCTCGACGGGCTCAAGATCGCCGAAGTCGCCCGCGGTCAGGCGGCAGATATCGACCTGGCCGTCTCTGCTGCGCGGCGAGCGTTCACCGATGGCCGCTGGTCCGGCAAAAGCCCGCGCGAACGCAAAACCATCATGGTTCGCTTCGCCGAATTGATGCTGGCCAACGCCGACGAATTGGCGGTGACTGAAACGCTCGACATGGGCAAGCCGGTCAAGTACAGCCGCAATGTCGATGTCAATTCCGCGGCGCATTGCATCCGCTGGTTCGGCGAGGCCATCGACAAGCTTTATGACGAGATCGCGCCGACGCCGGCCAACGCCCTGGCGCTGGTGCAGCGCGAACCGGTCGGCGTGGTCGGCGCCATCGTGCCGTGGAATTATCCGATGCTGATGGCCTGCTGGAAGGTCGCCCCGGCGCTGGCGGCGGGTAACAGCATGGTGCTGAAGCCATCGGAGAAGTCCCCGCTGACGGCGCTGCGCCTGGCCGAACTGGCGTTGGAAGCTGGTTTTCCCGAAGGTGTTTTCAACGTCGTTCCCGGTTTCGGTCATGAAGCCGGCGCTGCGCTGGCTCTGCATGACGATGTCGATTGCATCGCCTTTACCGGCTCCACGCGGGTCGGCAAGCAGATCGTGCAGTACGCCGGGCAATCAAACCTCAAGCGGGCGTGGACCGAACTCGGCGGCAAGTCGCCCTTCATCGTCTTCGCCGACGCTGACCTCGATGCAGCGGTCAATGCCTGCACCGGTTCGATCTTCTTCAATCAGGGCGAAAGCTGCAACGCGCCGTCACGTTTGCTGGTGGACAAGTCGATCGCCGACGCCTTCCTCGAACGCGCCGTGGCGTTGGTGCCGCAATACCAGCCGGGCGATCCGCTCGAACAAAATACCGTCATGGGTGCGCTGGTCGACCGGACCCAACTCAATACCGTGCTTGGGTATATCGAAGCCGGCAAGGCTGAAGGTGCCAAACTGCTCGCCGGTGGCGAACAACTGAGAGAAGAAACCGGCGGCTATTTTGTCGCGCCGACCATCTTCGCCGGTGTCACCGGCAACATGAAAATTGCCCGTGAAGAAATCTTCGGCCCGGTCCTTTCGGTGCTGACCTTCACCGATGCCGCCGATGCCATTCGCCAGGCCAACGACACCGCTTACGGACTCGCCGCCTCGGTGTGGTCGCGCGACATAAACCGCGCTCTTCGCAGCGCCCGGGCCTTGCGTGCCGGCACGGTCCACGTCAATTGCTATGACGAAGACGACATCACCGTGCCCTTCGGCGGCTACAAGCAATCCGGCAACGGCCGCGACAAATCGCTGCACGCTTTCGACAAATACACCGAGATCAAGACCACCTGGATCAAGCTGGTTTGATCTATGCAAATTCAAATTTGCCACCAAGTTATGAATAGGGCGCCGATAGTTGCCTTGCCGATCTGCCTTCCTGGATTCCGGGTTCCGCTGCGCGGCCCCGGAATGACGGCTTCGGAGTGGAGTCATGGCAACCATGAAGGCCACTGTTCGGGGCGCAAAGCGCTACGCGTAGAGTCCGTCATCCCGGCGCAGGCCGGGATCCAGAACGTCATCGCCAGTCGCTATATTCCGACCCGCGCCGGAATGACGAACTAAATTCCTGAGTAACTTTCGCATGAGCATTTCCTATCTGAGCGACCGGGCATTGCCGCCCAGTTACTACGAAGCATCGGCCGGCAAGCGTGTCGACTACCCGACTTTGGCGGGCAGCGTCGACTGCGATGTCTGTGTCGCCGGCGGTGGCCTGGCCGGACTGCATACGGCGCTGAACCTGGCCGAGCAGGGACTGAGGGTGGTGCTGCTGGAAGCGCATCGGGTTGGCTGGGGCGCCTCGGGGCGCAACGGCGGACACGTCATTCCCGAGTTCGCCTGCGGCATGAAAACCCTCGAAGATGCGCTCGGCAACGATGCGGCGCAGCGCTGCTGGACGCTGGCGCAAGAAGGCGCCGAGCGGGTGCGCCAACGCATCGCCACCTTCGGCATCGATTGCGACTACCGCGTCGGCCATATCGAAGCGGCAGTGACACCGCGCCACGCCGGTCATCTGCGCGAGTGGCAGGAACGCGCCGGACGTCTTTATGACAGGAAATACCGCTACATCGACCGCGCCGAAATGCGCCAGTTCGTCGGTTCCGATCGCTACCACGGCGGATTGCTCGACAGCACCGGCGGGCACTTGCATCCGCTCCGTTTCACGCTGGGCATGGCGCGGGCCCTGACGGCCACCGGCGGCATGATTTTCGAGAACAGCGCCGTGCAATCCTGGCAGGACGGCGCGACAGTGGCAGTCCGTGCCGGCGGCGGCGAAATCCGCGCCAAGACATTGGTACTGGCCTGCAATGTCGGCATGGAGTCCATTGCTGGCAGCGAACCGCAGCGCCTGGCCCGGCGCATCCTGCCGGTCGGAACCTGGATCATCGCTACGGCGCCACTCGCCGATGCGCTGGCCGACGAGTTGCTGCCGACCAGGGCTGCGGTCGCCGACAACCGCGTCGTGCTCGATTACTTTCGCCTCTCCGCCGACAACCGCATGGTTTTTGGCGGCGGTTGCAGCTACCTTGGCGAAGGCACGCCGGCCGGCTTCGCCGAGTCTTTGCGCAACGGCATGATCAAGGTTTTCCCGCAGTTGGCGCGAACCCCGATCGATTTTCAATGGGGCGGTGTCATCGACATTTCGATGACGCGAGCGCCCGATTTTGGTCGCTTGAAAAATGCCAGTGGCAAACCAGGTAATGTCTATTACGCGCAGGGTTTTTCCGGCTCCGGTCTGGTCGCAACCGCAGCCGCTGGCCGCGTGCTCGCCGAAGCGGTCACCGGGGATTCCGCCAACCTCGACATGTTCATGCGCCTGACCAATCTTCCCTTTCCCGGCGGCCCAATGCTGCGCGGCCCGCTGACGGCGGCCGGCATGCTTTGGGCGCGCCTGCGCGATCAATTTTAGGAGAACAACATGCAACTTAAAGATCCGACGCTGCATCGCCAGCAATGCTTCATCGACGGCGTATGGCTGGATGCCGATAGCAAGACCACCATCGCCATCGCCAATCCCGCCACCGGTGCTGCGCTCGGCACCATTCCGAAAATGGGCAACGCCGAAACCCGACGCGCCATTGAAGCCGCCAACGTCGCGCAACCGGCCTGGCGCGCCAAGCCGGCCGGCGAACGGGCGCGCATTCTGCGCAAGTGGTTCGAACTGATCATGGCCAACCAGGAAGATCTGGCGGTACTGATGACCAGCGAGCAGGGCAAGCCGCTCGCCGAATCGCGCGGCGAGATCGCCTACGCCGCCTCTTTCATCGAGTGGTTTGCCGAGGAAGGCAAGCGCATCTATGGTGATGTCATCAACGCGCCGCAGACCGACAAGCGCATCGTCGTCACCAAGGAACCGATCGGTGTCTGCGCCGCCATCACGCCGTGGAACTTCCCCGCCGCCATGATCACCCGCAAGGCCGGCCCGGCACTCGCCGCCGGCTGCGCCATGGTCTTGAAGCCGGCGACACAGACACCGTATTCGGCGCTGGCGCTGGCGGTGCTGGCCGAGCGTGCCGGCGTGCCGAAAGGCATCTTCTCGGTCGTCACCGGTTCGGCCACGGCCATCGGCGGCGAGATGACCAGCAATCCGATCGTGCGCAAGCTGACGTTTACCGGATCCACAGAAATCGGCATCCTGCTGATGCAGCAGAGTGCGCCGACGGTCAAGAAGCTGTCGCTGGAACTCGGCGGCAATGCACCTTTCATCGTCTTCGACGACGCCGATCTCGACGCCGCCGTGCAGGGCGCCATGATGTCCAAATACCGCAACGCCGGCCAGACCTGCGTCTGCGCCAATCGCTTGCTGGTGCAGGACGGGGTCTATGACGCCTTTGCCGCCAAGCTCGGCGCCGCTGTCGCGGCGTTGACGGTCGGCAATGGCCTGGAAGCAGGCATCACCCAAGGGCCGCTGATCGACGAAGCCGCCGTGCTCAAGGTCGAGGAACTGATCGCCGATGCCGTCGCCAAGGGTGCCCGCGTCGTTACTGGCGGCAAGCGCCACGCGCTGGGTCGCAGCTTCTTCGAACCGACCATCGTCGCCGACGTGACGCCGGCCATGCGCATGGCCAAGGAAGAAATCTTTGGTCCGGTGGCGCCGCTGTTCCGCTTCAAGACCGAGCAGGAAGCATTGCACATGGCCAACGACACCGAGTTCGGCCTGGCCGCCTATTTCTATGCGCGCGACATCGGCCGGGTCTGGCGCGTTTCAGAAACACTGGAGTACGGCATCGTCGGCATCAACACCGGCATCATCTCCAACGAGGTAGCGCCGTTCGGCGGCATGAAGTCTTCCGGACTCGGTCGCGAAGGATCGAAGTACGGCATCGAGGATTTTCTAGAAATCAAGTACCTCTGCATGGGCGGGATTTGAAAGGGCAAGAAATTTTTACCGCAGAGGACGCAGAGACCGCAGAGTAAGGCGAGAGAAATAACGAAGTGAAAAGCACCTGCAGCAGCATCATGGAGCCATTGATCGATTTTCTCTGCGCTCTCTGCGGTGAGTGAATTTATTTGGGTTTTCAGTTATGCCCATACAAACATAGTTAGCGTCAAAGGAGAACAACATGAGTACCAACAATTCCAGCAATGCCGCACTGATGGCGCGTCGCGCCGCGGCGATTCCACGGGGCATCGGCAATGCCCACGCCATCTTCGCCGCCCGCGCCGAGAACGGCGAGATCTGGGATGTCGAGGGACGCCGCTACATCGATTTTTGCGCCGGCATCGCCGTCGTCAATACCGGCCACTGCCATCCCAAAGTCATCGCCGCGGCCAAGGCGCAGCTCGACCAGTTCACGCACACCTGCTTCCAGGTGGTCGCGTATGAATCCTATGTCGAGTTGGCCGAACGCCTCTGCAAGCTGGCGCCGGGCGCGGCGCCGAAGAAGGCCTTCTTCATGAGCACTGGCGCCGAGGCCATCGAGAACGCCATCAAGGTGGCGCGCGCCTACACCAAGCGTTCCGGCATCATTGCCTTCCAGGGCGCTTTCCATGGCCGCACCATGTTTTCGGTGGCGCTGACCGGCAAGGTCGATCCCTACAAACTGGGCTTCGGGCCGTTCCCCGGCGAAGTCTTTCACGCGCCTTTCCCCAATGCGCTGCATGGCATCAGCATTGACGATTCCATTCATGGCCTTGAAGCGATATTCAAGAGCGACATTGAAGCATCGCGTGTCGCCGCCATCTTTGTCGAGCCGGTGCAAGGCGAGGGCGGCTACCTTCCGGCGCCGCCGGAATTCCTCCAACGGCTGCGCGAGCTATGCACCAAGCATGGCATCCTGCTGGTCGCCGACGAGATCCAGACCGGCGTCGGACGCACCGGCAAGATGTTCGCCATCGAACATGCCGGCATCGAAGCCGACATCATCACCATGGCCAAGGGGCTTGGCGGTGGCTTGACTATTTCAGCTGTCATTGGTCGTGCCGATGTCATGGACGCGGCAGCGCCTGGAGGACTGGGCAGCACTTATGCCGGCCATCCGATTGCAGTGGCCGGCGCCTTGGCGGTACTTGACGTGGTCGAGGAAGAAAAACTCTGCGAACGCTCGATGGCGTTGGGCGAGCGCCTGCGCACACGCCTCAACGGGCTGAAGGCACGCCATTCCAGCATTGCCGAGGTGCGCGGGATGGGTGCCATGACCGCCGTCGAGTTCTGCCGTGACGGCGACCCGACTCGCCCCGCGCCGGAAATCGCCAATGCCCTGAAGGCCGAAGCTGCCAAGCGCGGCCTGCTGCTGCTGACCTGCGGCATTTATGGCAATGTCCTGCGTATCATGATTCCGCTGACCGTCTCCGACGCGCTGATCGACGAAGGGCTAGATGTGCTCGAAGCGGCGCTCGATGTCGCCGTGCTTGCCTGAGTCTATCAATCATGAGCCAAACCAACCTCGAATCCTACTGGCTGCCGTTCACGCCGAACCGCTATTTCAAGCGGCACCCGAAAATGGTGGTGTCGGCCAAGGGCGCCTATTACCAGACCGATGACGGCCGCCAGTTGTTCGATTGCCTGTCCGGCATGTGGTGCTGCCCGCTCGGCCATTCGCATCCGAAAGTTGTCGAAGCCTTCAAACGGCAAGTGGACACGCTCGACTACGCGCCGGCGTTCCAGGTTGGCAACGACACCACCTTCAAGCTTGCAGAGCGCATCGCCGACATAGCACCCGCCGGCCTCGACCGGGTCTTTTTCGTCAACTCCGGTTCGGAGTCGGTCGACACCGCGCTGAAGATCGCCTTGTCCTATCACCGCGTTCGTGGCGAAGGTGGCCGCTTCCGCATGATCGGCCGCGAACGGGCTTATCACGGCGTCGGCTTCGGCGGCATTTCGGTGGGCGGCATGGTGGCCAACCGCAAGGGCTTTGCCACACTCATGCTACCCGGCGTCGATCATCTGCCGCATACCTGGAACCCGGCGCAGATGGCTTTTTCGCAGGGCCAACCGGACTGGGGCCTGCACCTTGCCGACGACCTGGAGCGCCTGGTGGCGCTGCACGATGCCTCGACCATCGCTGCCGTGATCGTTGAACCGGTGCAGGGCTCGACCGGTGTCCTGGTGCCGCCGCTCGGCTACCTGCAACGTCTCCGCGAGATTTGCACCAAGCATGGCATTCTGCTGATCTTCGACGAAGTGATCACTGGCTTCGGACGCCTCGGCAGCAATTTCGCCGCGCAGCGTTTCGGCGTCGTACCCGACCTCATCACCTTCGCCAAGGGCGTTACCAACGGCACCATTCCGCTCGGTGGGGTCATCGCGCGTCGCGAAGTCTACGAAACCCTGATGGCCGCGACCGCGCCCGAACACGTGCCGGAGTTGTTCCACGGCTACACTTATTCCGGCCACTCGATGGCCACAGCGATTGGCCTGGCCACTGTCGACGCGCTGGCGGAGGAAGGCTTGACGCAGCGTGCCGCTGAACTCGAGCCGGTGTTGCAAAACGCCGTCCATTCGCTCAAGGGCGAAGCCGGCGTGCTCGACATCCGCAATTTCGGCTTGATGGCCGCGGTGGATGTCGAATCCATTGCCGGCAAGCCGGGCCTGCGCGCCTTCCGCGTGTTCGAGCATGGCTTCGCCAACGCCCATTTGTTCCGCGTCACCGGCGACACGATTGCCATGGGCCCGCCCTTCATTTCCACGCCGGCAGAACTCGAACAGATGATCGACGGTTTGCGCGCGGCGATCCGCGCCAGTTTCAAGGACTAAAGGTAAAGACCATGCCGCACCGCGAAGGTATCAAGACCATACATCACTGGATTGGCGGCAAGGCCAGGCTGCCCCATAGCGGCGGCCGCCATGCGGATGTCTTCAACCCGACCACCGGCGAGGTCAGCGCCCATGTCCCGCTGGCATCGGCTGCCGAAGTCGATACGGCCGTGGCTGCGGCTTTGGCAGCCTTGCCCGCTTGGGCGGCGACACCGCCGCTGCGCCGTGCCCGGGTCATGTTCAAGTTTCGCGACCTGCTCGAAAAGCACGCCGACGATCTCTCGCGCATCATTTCCCTGGAACACGGCAAGGTGCAGTCCGATGCTGCCGGCGAGTTCACCCGCGGCGTCGAGAACGTCGAATTCGCCTGCTCGGCGCCGAGCCTGTTGAAGGGGGAATTTTCCGAGAACATCGGTACCGCCATCGACAGCTTTTCGCTACGCCAGCCGCTCGGCGTGGTGGCCGGTATCACCCCTTTCAATTTTCCGGCGATGGTGCCGCTGTGGATGTTTCCGCTGGCGCTGGTTTGCGGCAATACCTTCGTCCTCAAACCATCGGAACGCGATCCTTCGGCGGCGGTGATGCTGGCTGAACTGCTCAAGCAGGCCGGTCTGCCCGACGGCGTATTCAACGTGATTCACGGCGACAAGGAAGCAGTCGACGCGATCCTCGTTCATCCCGATGTCAAGGCCGTCAGCTTCGTCGGTTCCACTCCCGTGGCTCGCTACATCCAGGCCACCGGCATCGCCCATGGCAAGCGCGTGCAGGCGCTCGGTGGCGCCAAGAACCACATGGTGGTGATGCCCGACGCGGAACTCGGCATGGCCACCGATGCGCTGATGGGCGCCGCCTACGGTTCCGCCGGCGAGCGCTGCATGGCGATTTCGGTGGCCGTGGCGATCGGCGACGAGGTCGCCGATGCGCTGGTCGAACGGCTGGCGCCGCGGGTCCGCGCGCTGAAGATTTCTTCCTCGCTGGATGCCAGCGCCGAGATGGGACCGCTTGTCACTGCGCAGCATCGCGATAAAGTCAGCGCTTACATTGACATCGGTCTCGATGAAGGTGCCGAACTGGTGGTGGACGGCCGTGCCGTGCGTCCGCATGGCTATGAGCATGGCTTTTTCCTGGGCGGATCGTTGTTCGACCGGGTCACGCCGGCCATGCGCATCTACCGCGAGGAGATTTTCGGTCCGGTGCTATGCGTCGTCCGCGTTCCGGATTTCCGCGCCGCGGTAGCTCTCATCAATGCCCACGAATATGGCAATGGCACGGCGATTTTCACTCGCGACGGTGATATCGCACGCACTTTCGTCAGTGAAATCGAGGTCGGGATGGTCGGCGTCAATGTGCCGATACCGGTGCCGATGGCCTTCCATAGTTTCGGTGGCTGGAAAGCTTCGCTATTCGGCGATCACGCCATCTACGGCCCGGAAGGCGTGCGCTTCTATACGCGCCTGAAGACCGTGACGCAGCGCTGGCCGACCAGCATCCGCAAGGGCGCCGAGTTCGTCATGCCGACGATGAAATGATGCGTAACCGATAGTGCTGTTGGCCTTAGGAATCGTAAAATAATAATGTGGCCTTTTATGTAGGGTTTGGTGTGATGGTGTAATTCCATTCGCCATGAAAGTCGTCACGAGCCAAGCG
>CAISUK010000101.1 GCA_903888645.1 uncultured Pseudomonadota bacterium
AAAACGAAGAAAACAATCTGACCCCCGATCAAGTCGAGTCGGCCTCAGTCATCAGCGAGAGCGGAACGCAGCTGCTCACCTTGATCAACGACATACTCGACCTGTCCAAGATCGAAGCCGGCAAGCTGGTATTGGTCAGAGAAAGCTTCCCGCTCGACGATTTGCTGGTGTACTTGCGCCGGATATTTTCTCCTCAGGCCGATAAGAAGCAGCTGACATTCAGCATTCAGGTGGATCCTGCCGTGCCAGAGTCGATTCACTCCGATCGCCAGAGGCTCACGCAGATCTTGTCCAATCTGCTGTCGAATGCAATCAAGTTTACGGATCGCGGCAGTGTCAGCGTGCATGTGGAACGCGACCAGGACGATCTGCGAATCGCAGTGGTCGATAGCGGAATCGGCATACCTGCCGACAAGCTGGAACATATTTTTGGCGCGTTTCAGCAGGTGGATGGCTCTACCAGTCGCAAATATGGTGGTTCCGGTTTGGGGCTCGCGATCAGCCGTCACCTGATCGAGATGTTGGGTGGCGCAATCGAGGTCACGAGCGAACCGGGCAAAGGTAGCCGCTTCATGCTCCGCCTAATGAATCAATTTGCCACGCCGGCGCAGGCAGGATCCCAGGACGATCCGGAAGCTGAAGTGCTACACGAGCGGGCGCCGACCCAGGCCAGCCTTGCCCCGACGAGCGGGAGCATCATGGTCGTCGAAGATGACAAGCGACTGCTCACGATCCTCGGCAGGATGATTCAAGCCCTCGGCTTTACGCCGCACTGCGTCGAATCCGCCGAAGACGCTCTGGCCGCGGTGGACAGGGAGTTGCCGGCGGGAATCCTGCTCGATCTGGGCCTGCCCCAGATGAATGGCATGGAGTTGTTGCGCCGCCTTAAAGCCAGTCGGCGCATGGCGAAGATTCCGGTATACATCATGTCCGGTGCGCAGGACAGCGGCGAAGCCAAGGTGCTCGGTGCCGTCGGCTTCCTCAGGAAACCGATCACGCGGGATACCGTCGCGGCGGCAATCAAGGTCATGGTTGCCACGGAACAGCCTTCGCTGACGCGGCGTATTCTGCTGGTTGACGATAATCCGGTTGACGTCAAGGCGATCAAAAAGTTGTTTAAAGATGACGCCGTGAGCATCGTGTCGGCCGCGACGGGGAGCGAGGCATTGAAGCGCCTGCGTAGTCAGCGCTTCGATACGGTCATCCTTGACTTGCAGTTACCCGACATGAGTGGCTACGAGTGGTTGAAGGAGGCGCGGCATCAGCTGAATCCGCCAGCCGTGGTGGTCTACTCGGCGCGCGATTTGAGCGAGACGGAGGTTTTCGAATTGAAGGAGATCACCGCCAGCATCGTTAGCAAGAGCGCAGTCAGCACCCGGTTGCGCGAGGAAGTGCTGGCCGTCAGCGAGACCCGGCCCGTCGACACAATAACAGCGTCGCACGCGGCGCCAGACAGCGCGCGCAAATTGCTGCTTGTCGATGATGACGCCCGCAATCTCTATGCCCTCTCCAAGGCGCTGCGCGGCAAAGGTTTTCTCATCGAGGTTGCGCCGAACAGTGCCAAGGCACTGGAGATGCTGGCGCTTGCTCAATTCAGCGCGGTGTTGACCGACATCATGATGCCGGACATGGATGGCTACACGTTGATCCGCCAGATCCGTGCCCTCGGTCATGAAAAACTGCCTATCATTGCGATCACTGCCAAGGCGATGCAAGGCGATGATGAACTGTGCCTGCAGGCGGGCGCCAACGCCTATCTGCCAAAGCCTGTGGACCTGTCGAGGCTGATGGAATTGCTCAATCGGGTTTGATGCAATGCCGCTCGTCAAGTGGAAGAATCACAACATTCAGGACGTTGAAGTCGAGTTGTTGCTCGGCGCGCTGAAACAGCGTTATGGCTATGACTTTACCGGATATGCGCGGGCGTCGTTGAAGCGGCGATTGGAGGAACTGGCCCGTTATTACCAAGTCAAGCATATGTCCGAACTGATTTCGGTGCTGCTGTATGACGAAGCCGTCGCGCAGACGCTCATCAACAGCATCTCCGTGCCGACGTCGGAATTCTTTCGCGACGCTCAGGTCTGGAAGCACGTCCGCGACGTCATATTGCCGCAACTGCAGAGTTTTCCATGGATAAATATCTGGCAGGTTGGCTGCGGACTCGGGGAAGAAACCTATACGCTGGCCATCCTCTTGAATGAGTGCGATCTGGCGAAGAAATCGCGCATCTTTACTTCGGACATCAATCCCGCCTTTCTCGAGGACGCGCGCCGCGGCACGTGGTCGAGTCAGCGCCTTGAACCCTGGCGGGAAAACTATCGGAACTCCGGGGGGCGCGCCGACTTCGATCGTTACTTCGTCGCGAAGGGTGGCACCATTGCTATTCAGGCGCGGTTGAAGCAATCGATCGAATTCCTGCAGCACAATCTGGTGGTCGATCAGGTGTTCAAGGAAGTGCAGTTCGTCGTGTGCAGGAACGTACTCATCTATTTTGGCGCAGAATTACAGGAGCAAGTGTTGAATCTCTTCGCACGGAGTCTGGAACGTGGCGGATACCTGCTTTTGGGTCGTTCCGAACGCATCTTCGACACGCGCGAAAAACATCCGGACCTGGCTGAACAAGATGCGGAATCGGCCCTGTACCGCAAAGTCATTCCGGGCGGACGCCATGTATAGGCTGCTCGTCATCGGATTTTCGGCGGGCGGCATCCCGCTGGTCACGCAGATTTTGGAATCGATGCCAGCGGACTATCCGCTGCCAATTGCCATCGTCGGCCACTGGCCCAGTGGTCACGAAAGCCATCTTGCCGAACTTCTCGGCGCCAGCTGCCAGCTGCCGGTCAGCGCTGCAAAGGACAAGGAGGCAATCGTCGCTGGTCGGGTCTATCTGGCCCCCGCCGACTACCATTTGCTGATTGACAGGACAATGCCCTCGGCAGCGAACTTTGCGCTGTCTGTGGACGCACCGGTGAAGTCGGTACGTCCCAGTATCGACGTGCTGTTCGAAAGCGCAGCCCAGGTGTTCGAGTCGAGCTTGATTGCTGTCCTGCTCTGCGGTGCCAATTCCGACGGCGCCGACGGGATGGTCGCCGTCAAGCAACTGGGCGGGCTGACCATCGTTCTGGATCCGCAGGAATGCGAGTTCTCCACGATGCCCAGGTCCGCCATCGCGGGTACCACGGTCGACTATGTGTCCAGCATGGATGAGATCGTCAGCCTGCTGCGCTCGGTCCATGAAAAGCCATGAGCCCCATCCCTAGAATCCTGCTGGTCGATGACAATGCCAACAACCGTCGGGCGCTGCGCGTGGTGCTGCGCGGCGTCGAGGCCGAACTGCGCGAAGCCGCCAACGGGCTTGACGCGCTGAGCATGTCGCTGGCCGACGATTATGCGTTGATCCTGCTGGACGTGCAGATGCCCGAGATGGATGGTTTCGAAGTTTGCGAACAACTACGAGCCGATCCGCGCACGCACGATGTGCCAGTAA
Organism: uncultured Pseudomonadota bacterium; assembly: GCA_903888645.1. Classification (GTDB taxonomy): domain Bacteria; phylum Pseudomonadota; class Gammaproteobacteria; order Burkholderiales; family Rhodocyclaceae; genus CAISUK01. The sequence goes on from CAISUK010000101.1 coordinate 3,488, forward strand.
TTTTCCTGACTGCCGCCTACAAGGATGCCGACGACAAGATGCGCGGTTACGTCGCCGGGGCAACCGACTATCTGGCCAAGCCGATCGAGGACCATATCCTCAAGGCCAAGGTGCAAGTGTTTCTCAAGCTCTACGAGCAGCGGCGCTTGCTGCAGCAGAACAACGAGGACTTGCGCGTCGCCGCGATTGTCTTCGAGTCGCAGGAGGGCATGCTGGTTACCGATGCCGCCGGGAAGATCCTGCGCGTAAATAAGGCGTTTACGCAAATCACCGGCTATAGCGCCAGCGAAATCGTCGGCGTGCACCCGCGCGCGCTGAAATCCGGTCGACACAGTTCAGATTTCTATACGTCGATGTGGGAAGCGATTGCCAGCAAAGGGAGCTGGGCCGGAGAAATATGGGACCGTCGAAAAGGCGGCGAAGTCTACCCGCAATACCTGACGATTTCGGCTGTCCGTGACTCTGCCGGCACGATCACCAACTATGTCGGCACATTCACCGATATCACGGAGCGCAAGGCAGCGGTGGACCGGATCGAGCTACTGGCTTTTTACGATCCACTGACGCTATTGCCGAATCGCCGCCTCATGATGGATCGCCTCAACCGGGCGATAACCAATAGCGTCCGGCGCAATCGCAATGGGGCGTTGATGCTGCTCGACATGGACAACTTCAAGGCGCTCAACGACACCCTCGGGCATGACATCGGCGATCAGTTCCTTGTCGAAGTGGCCTCGCGCATCAAAGGTTGCATCCGCGAAGGCGACACGGTGTGTCGCCTCGGCGGCGACGAGTTCGTCGTGATCCTCGAAGACCTTGGCGCGGATAAGCCGGCGGTCACCCAGGCTGGTGCCGTCGCGAGCAAGATCCAACGCCGATTGAACGATAGCTATGTGCTCAGCATCAAGGATGGCGAGGGGAATCGACGCGATCGCAGCCATCGCTGTACCACCAGCATTGGCATTACCTTATTTCGCGACCCATCCATCACCAGCGACGAAATTCTGAAGCGGGCCGATACGGCGATGTACCAGGCCAAGGCCGCTGGCCGCAACGCGATGCGTTTCTTCGACCCGGGCATGCAGGCGATTCTTGCCGCCAAAGCTGCCCTCGAAGAGGATCTGCGCAAGGCCATCGTCGAAAGCCAGTTTGCCCTGTATTTTCAGCCACAGGTCGATCTCTCGGCAAAAACCGTCGGTGCGGAAGCGCTTGTTCGCTGGCACCATCCGCAACGTGGTCTGGTCAGTCCGGTCGAATTTATCCCTCTCGCGGAAGAAACCGGGTTGATCCAGCCGATCGGCCACTGGGTGCTAAGCACGGCATGTTTGCAACTTGCGGCCTGGGCGAACCGACCTGACACCGCCCACCTGAGCTTGGCGGTCAATGTCAGCGCTCGTCAATTCAGTTTGCCCAATTTTGTCGAAGAAGTGTTGGCTCTGGTCGTGTACACCGGGATCCCGCCAGGCAAACTCAAACTGGAATTGACGGAAAGTCTTCTTCTCGAAAATACCGAACTCGTCATTGCCAAGATGAATGAATTGAAGGAGCGTGGCGTGAACTTTTCAATTGACGATTTCGGGACGGGCTACTCGTCGCTGTCTTACTTGAAGCGCTTACCCATCGATCAATTGAAGATCGACCAGACATTCGTCCGCAACGTCACGACAGACACTAACGATGCGGCTATTGCACGCACCATTGTGGCGCTTGGTCAAACCCTCGGCTTGAATGTCATTGCCGAGGGAGTGGAAACGGATGCGCAACGTGATTTCCTTGCCACCATCGGCTGTAACGTCTATCAGGGGTATTTTTTTAGCCGCCCGCTGCCTCTGGACGATTTTGAAGCTTACCTGAGGGGCACTTCCTGAGCATCCGTTGCCGCACTGGTTTCGACCCAAAGTCGATGCGCAATCAGATATTTACTTGTGTTTTTTTGCGGACGGTGTTTTCTGACTCTTGGTGGCGCCATGCCGTTTGCCGTGACTCTTGGATTTGGATTTTCCCTTCTTCCTTGCTCCCTGGCCGGCCTCGGGAGGCATCGCTGGTAGTTTGGCGGCAACCATGCTGGCACTTTCCATGGCGCCCTTTCCGGGCACCAGCAGGGCATGGCCGGGGCCAACGCGGTTGCGCGATGATATGCCATTGATCTGCCGCAGGCGTGCGCCCGACAGGCCGAAGCGGCTAGCTACGGAGTCGACCCGCTCGCCCTTTTTCAGTGTGTAGGTTTGCCAATCGCTGAGTGGCCTGTCTTCGCCTTCATAACGTTCCAGGTTGGCGACGAACGTATCTACCTTGTCGGCCGGCAAGACCAGCGGGCTGCCGTTGGCAACCGGCATGACGGGGCGGTTGAAAGCCGGATTGAGGGCAAGGAATTCGTCGACCGGAATTTCCGCGAGCTTGGCGGCGACCGATATATCCATGTTGCTGGATCTTGCCACTGTTCCGAAGTAGGGCCGGTTCGGCAAGGGGTCAAGCTTGATGTGGAACAATTCCGGCTGGGCAATGATGTTCTTCAGTGCCTGCAGTTTGGGAACGTAGTAGCGGGTTTCGCCGGGCATTTTCAAATGCGCGTAATCGGTCGGTTCCTGCCTGATCAAATTTCTTGCGACGGCGCGAGCCACGGCGTGTTCGCCCCAGTTGTAGGAAGCCAGCGCCAGATGCCAGTCGCCGTTCATTTCGTAAATCATTTGCAGGTAGTCAAGCGCCGCGCTGGTCGAGGCGACAATGTCGCGGCGCTGGTCGAGCCACCAGTTTTGCTGGAGTCGGTAGTTCTTGCCGGTGGACGGGATGAATTGCCATATGCCAAGCGCACGGGCGCTCGAATATGCCATTGGATTGTACGCGCTTTCGACGATCGGCAGCAGTGCAAGCTCGGTCGGCATCCCGCGCTTCTCCAGTTCGTCGACGATGTGATAGAGATAGCGGCGGCTGCGTTCAAGAATCAGGCGCAGCATTTCCGGGCGATTGAGGTACCAGGCCTGGCGGTCGGCGACCAGCGGGCTGACCAGATCGGGCATCGCGAAACCGTTGCGCACGCGCTGCCACAAATCATCGGGCGGCGTCGTCAAATCAATCGTACGCGGCGGCGCAAGATCCTCAGGCAACGAGATCGGAATCTCCCGCTGCACGTTATCGCCGCTTTGCAACGGTTCGAGTATCGGTTCGACCGGCGGGGCAGGCATTGGGGTAATCGCTGGGGTAATCGCTGGGCCAACCATCGGGGCGGTGTTTGGCTCGCCCTCTTTTTCAAGCAGTGGGGGCCGGCCGAGTTCGCCGACCGTTGCCTGCTCCAGCGTCTGCGGCACGGCTGTTTCGGCTTGAGCGCGGCCTACCAGGCAATTCAGGGCAAGCAGGACAATGGCGAAAAGCCGGGCAGGGAGCATCGATAGGGGAATTGGCAGAAAGGAAAGCGAGTTGCCGGGGCAACCTGAATCGCGACATTTTGCAGCCGCGCCGTAAACCGCACAATGGTAGCCATGCATGCGTGCTGGCGTCAAATATTCCTTCTCGGTGCGATAATTGCGAGTGATCGAGATAACAACGATGGAAACCGAATGATGTCAAAAAAACCGGTGGTGCGCATCATGATCGTTGACGACAATGAACTCACGCGAACATTGCTGCGCGGCATTCTGCGCGGTGGCGATTTCGACGTCGTTGGCGTGGCCAGCAACGGCGAACAAGGTCTGGAAATGGCCCTGCGCCTGCGCCCGGACGTGGTTTGCCTGGATGTCGTCATGCCCAAGGCGGGTGGTCTGGAAGTTCTGGAGCAACTGCGCACCGAACTCCCTGACACGGTGGTGCTGATGGTGTCCGGCACTGCCGATCGCGAAACGGTGCAGGCCGCGATTAGCGGCGGAGCTGCCGGTTATATCGTCAAGCCCTTCAACGCTGCACGCGTGCTCGATGCAATCAGGCAGGCAGTCGAGAAGCAGCGGACGGCGCCAAAATAGCCGTCAAATTCTGTCGGCGCAGCGCTGCTCAGAAACTGTTCTTCCACTCGCGAATCGCAGCGAAAACAGCTTCTTCGCCCACCACCGGGTTACCACGGAAGCGCGTGGCTGAGGCCACCACGGTCGCCGAGTTTGATCGCAGAAACGGGTTGGTGGCCAGTTCGACGCCGATACTGCTGGGCACGGTCGGGAGGCAGTCGCTGCGCAGTTCGGCAACCTCGCGCGCCCGCGCCTGCAGCGCGGCATTGTCAGGTTCGACAGCCAAGGCAAAGCGCAGGTTGGCTTGCGTATATTCGTGTGCGCAATAGACTTTCGTTTCGGGCGGCAACGCTGCCAGGCGCGACAGCGAGCGCCACATTTGCGCCGCCGTGCCCTCGAAGATGCGGCCGCAGCCGCCGGCGAACAGGGTGTCGCCACAGAACAGGACCGATGCGCCATAATAGGCGATGTGTCCGCGGGTATGGCCGCCGACATCGAGTACCGTCAAGTCGATGTCGAGGTCGGGAAGGGTTACGCGGTCACCGTCGTGGAGAGGATGATCGACGCCGGCAATCGATTCGCTGGCCGGCCCATACACGGGCACCGGATAGTTGGCCAGCAGGTCGGCGACGCCGCCGCTGTGATCGCCGTGGTGGTGAGTGAGGAAAATTGCGGCGAGCGTCAGTCCGTGACCGGCGAGGTGCGCCAATACCGGTGCCGCGATGCCCGGGTCGACGACGGCGGCGCGATCGCCGTGGCGCAGCAACCAGATGTAATTGTCATTGAAGGCCGGAATGGCGATGATGTTTTCCATAGCGTGTCATTTTCCATTATCGAGGATCGATGTCAATTCGCGGATTTGAGGACTGGCTGACAACCCCGCCCGGGCAGTATGTGCTCGATTGGGAACAGCGCAAGCACGACCAGTTGGTGGCCGACATCTTCGGCTACAACGCTTTTCAGCTGGGCCTGCCGCGTCAGGATTTTCTGCGCGCCAACCGCATGCCGTTTCGTAGTCGTTGCGACCATGCCGAGGCGGCCGAACGGTCCGCCGTCGACGTCTGCGCCGATCTGCGTCACCTGCCTTTCGCTACTGCCAGCGTCGATCTGGTCGTGCTGCCGCACGTGCTCGAATTTGCCGAGCAGCCGCATCAGATATTGCGCGAAGTGGAAAGGATCCTGGTGCCGGAAGGGCAGGTGATTGTCGCCGGCTTCAATCCATACAGCCTCTGGGGTGCGCGGCGCCGCTTGCGCCGCACCGAGGTGCCGCCCTTTCAGGGACAATACATTTCCGTGCCGCGCCTCAAGGACTGGTTTGCCCTGCTCGGTTTTGAAACACGCGCCGGCGCGTTCGGCTGCTATGCCCCAGCTGTCGCCGAGGAAAAATGGCTGGCGCGCTGGCGCTTCATGGAAGCGGCCGGCGATCGTTGGTGGCCGTTTGCCGGATCGGTTTACCTGGTGCAAGCCATCAAGCGCGTGCCCGGCATGCGTTTTATCATTCCGGCTCGGCGCGACCTGATTGCCCGTACCAAGGCGCTGGCAGCGACCACGAAGCCGGTCGTGCAGAAGAAGATCGAACAATGACAATTGAATCATCGGAAGATAGCGTCGACATTTATACCGATGGCGCCTGCAGCGGCAATCCCGGTCCGGGTGGCTGGGGCGCGCTGCTGCGTTTTGGCGATCGCGAGCGCGAGATGTTTGGCGGCGAAGTGCGGACCACCAACAACCGCATGGAGCTACTCGCCGTCATCGAGGCGCTGCGTGCCTTGAAGCGGCCGGTGCGAGCGCGCGTGCACACCGATTCGCAATACGTTCAAAAGGGCATCAGCGAGTGGATCCACGCCTGGAAGCGGCGCGGTTGGCGTACTGCCGACCGCCAACCGGTAAAGAATGTCGATCTCTGGCAGGCGCTTGATCTGGAGGCGGCGCGGCATCATGTTGAATGGTTCTGGGTCAAGGGACATGC
>CAISUK010000102.1 GCA_903888645.1 uncultured Pseudomonadota bacterium
CCTCGGACAGCGCTAGTACGGCACCTTTGCTGGCGCTGGTGACCATGCGGCAGTAACGCCCAAGCCAGCCCTGCGAGATCTTCGGCGCGGGTTTGCGCCATGCAGCCCGGCGTTGTGCCAACGTCGCGTCGTCCACCTTGAGCGTGAGCGTGCGGTGGGGGATGTCGATGAGAATGACGTCGCCGTTCTCGACCAGCGCGATCGGGCCGCCTTCGGCCGCTTCGGGGCTGATGTGACCGAGGCAGGTTCCTGCCGTCCCGCCAGAGAACCGCCCGTCGGTGATGAGCGCAACTTGTTTGCCAAGTCCCTGGCCTTTGATCTTCGAGGTCGGCGACAACATCTCAGGCATGCCGGGGCCGCCTTTCGGGCCTTCGTAGCGGATGACGACGACGTGGCTGGGTTTGACCTCGCGTTTTTCCAACGCAGCGAGGCATTCGTCCTGCGAGTTGAAAACAATGGCCCGTCCCTCGAATACGAAACATTCAGGGTCAACGCCGGCAGTCTTGATGACCGCGCCTTCGGGCGCAAGGTTGCCAAACAGGACAGCCAGTCCGCCGTCCGCCGTGAATGGCGTTTCGATGCGGTGGATGATCTTCTCATCGAGAATCTGCGCACGGGCGATGTTTTTACCAAGCGTCTTGCCGGTGACGGTCATCGCATCGAGGTGCAGCGCGCCGGGTTTGCGGCTCAGTTCCTTAAGAATGGCGCTGACGCCGCCGGCTCGATCAACGTCTTCGAGATGCACGTCGGGTTTGGATGGCGAAACCTTGCAGATACATGGGATACGGGCTGAGATTTCGTTGAGATGTGTCAGCGGATAGTCCACACCGGCTTCGCGAGCGATGGCAAAAGCGTGCAACACCGTGTTGGTCGAACCGCCCATTGCCATGTCGAGCGCGAACGCGTTGTCGAGCGCCTTGGCGGTGACGATGTCGCGTGGACAAATGTTTTTCGCGAGCAATGTCATGATCTGGCGACCGGTTGCCCGAGCAAGTTTCTTGCGGCGCGGGTCGGTGGCGAGAATCGTGCCGTTCCCCGGCAACGCGAGGCCGATTGCCTCCAACAGACAGTTCATCGAGTTGGCCGTGAACATGCCCGCGCATGATCCGCACGTCGGGCAGCAAACGTTTTCCAGCAGCTTGAGGCGTTCGGCGTCGATCTCACCAGTCTGATATTTACCGACCCCTTCAAAAACCGTAACCAGGTCGGCTGATGTGCCGTCGGGCAGCCGGCCGGCTTGCATCGGTCCGCCGGTGATGAAAATCGTCGGGATGTTCACCCGCATGGCGGCCATGACCATGCCGGGCGTGATCTTGTCGCAATTGGAGATGCAGATCAACGCGTCGAAGCAATGCGCCTGTACCATCGTTTCGACGGCGTCGGCGATCAGTTCACGGCTCGGCAGTGAGTATCGCATGCCGAGATGGCCCATCGCGATACCGTCGTCCACGGCGATGGTATTGAACTCGAACGGCACACCACCCGCCTTGCGTACGGCAGCCTTCACCACCTTGGCAAACTTGTTCAGATGCACGTGTCCTGGCACGATGTCGGTATAGGAGTTGGCGATGCCGACGAACGGTTTCTGCATGTCCGCGTCGGTCACGCCACACGCTTTCAGCAACGCGCGCTGCCCGGCGCGGTCCGGTCCGGCCTTGATGGTGTCTGATCTC
>CAISUK010000103.1 GCA_903888645.1 uncultured Pseudomonadota bacterium
CCCTGCTCGCCGGCCCGAGCCGCTTCAACCGCGGCGTTCAAGGCCAGGATGTTGGTCTGGAAGGCAATGCTGTCGATGACGCCGATGATGTCGGCGATCTTTTTCGAACTGTCCTGGATCTCGCCCATGGTGCTGACGACGCGCTTGACCATGTCGCCGCCGCGCACAGCAATCTCGTTGGAGCGCTTTGATAGTTCGTTGGCTTGCCTGGCGTTGTCGGCGTTCTGCCGGACCGTGGCATTCAACTCTTCCATGGAGGAGGCGGTCTCTTCGAGGCTGCTCGCCTGTTCTTCGGTGCGGCTCGACAGATCCTGATTGCCGGCGGCGATTTCCTGCGAGGCGGTGTTGATGGCTTCGGTGGCTTCCTTGATGCGGCCGACGACTTCGCGCAGCCGCTCGATGGTGGTGTTGGTGTCGTCCTTGAGTTGGCCGAAGGTTCCGTGGTATTCCCCGGTAATGCCCTTGGTCAAGTCGCCTTGCGCCAAGGCCTGCAAGGATTCGACCACTGCAGCCAAGCCATGGGCTGCAGTCTCCAGCAATTGGTTTAGCCCCTTCGCCAGATTCAGGACAAATCCCTGCTTGCCCTCCAGTGCAATCCGCTGGGTAAAGTCGCCGTTCGAAGCGCCGACAACAATCCCTTCGATTTCCCGCTCGACGGCGACTTCCGCAGTGCGGTCCAACCATTGCGAAACGCGGCCCAGGTAGTGGCCGTTGGCATCGCGTACCGGGCACACCGTGACGCGCAGGTGGCGGGCCGAGATGATGGTGTCGAGCATCCGCGGTTCCGTCAGTTCTGCCTGGTAGGTGCAGCGCGTTTCCTCATCTTCAAAATATTTCGCCAAGCCTGCACCGATCATGTTGGTCGCAGCAAAACCGGGGTGCCGCTGCGCAACTCCCGCTTCCATCAGCTTCCATAGCGTCAACGCTGTCTTGTTCATGTAGATCAAATTGTTGACGTCGTTCGATAACGTCACCGGCATCGTCACTTCGTCCAACGCTACCTTGATGCGCATGGTTTCTGCGGCGAGTTTCTGATCGGTTTCGATTCTCTCCTTCAGCTGACGCTGGACATCGTTCATGGTGACGGCGACATCGCCAACCTCGTCCCTTGCCGAGACCTCGATGTCACTCGAAAAGTCACCTTTGGCAATTCGTAACGCGCCCTGGCGAATCGACCGAATTGCATCGATGACAGACGACCAGAACGAGAGAAACAGGTAAGCGACGGCCACCAATATCAATGCAGTCACGGCGAAAGCGCGATAAAGCTCGCTGCGCGCCCGTTCTACCCGCGCCTCGAGCAGTTTGTCGAGCTGTGGCAGTGTGGCATCAAATAAAGCGTAAGTTGCATCGACCGCGCTGGTGCCCTTGTCGAACAGCACCTTGGGCTCAACCGAAATCGTCTGCACATTGAGCAATTGACGATGAATTTCGGCAGCAAACTCGGAACCCGAAGTCTTCGTCTTGGCCAGCACTGGCGCCAGCACGGGTCGAATCGTCTCATTGGCCTTGAAGGCCTTTTCGAGACCAGCCTCGATACTGGCGAAATTCAACTCGAACTGATTGATCAGCAAACTGATGGCAACCCGTTCATCGACCGTCAAAATCTTGCGCGATGCAATTCCGGCGCCCAGCCCGCGCATGCGCGCCGCCGCGGCACTGACCAAGGGCATCCGGTTGGTGCTGACGTCCATCAGGTAGAAGGTGTCAATATCAGGATCGAGCGTCAGGTTGGAATTGTCGGCAACGACACCGATGTAGTCCAGCAACTTGTCCAGCACTGCAGAGTGCCGGGCAAAGCTCTCGGCCGCCGGCAGGCGGGTAGCGACGCCCTTGAGTTCGTTCCACTGCACCTTGACAACAGCATAGGCGGCCGCCGTGCCCAGTTCCGCACCCAGTTCATGATCGACCTTGTCGTTGGCAGCGAATGCCGCGTCGACTTGCTGGGCGATTTCTCCAAGCTTGGTCGCCGCTTCGGCGTTTCCGCCAATGACCAGCTGTGCCGTGCCGCGATGGGCTTGCAAGGCTTGCATCACCTGGCGGGCCGGCGTAATCAAGCGAACCCCCAAGCGTTCGCGGGCGCCGAAATCGATCGTCGCCATCTGCAGCGCAAAATAGGAGTAAAGCAGCATGGCGATCGGCACAGAAAACACGACGGCGATCAACGCCATTTTCTGACCGAAGCGCAAGCGCTCGATCAGTGCGCGCCCCGGACCAAATATGCCATTCATGATATTTGCATTCCCTGAGGTTGAGTTTGTCGCGAAGATATCGATTGAACAGCGAGAAAGCCGACGTTATGCGGATTGTCTAGAATTCCGCCCACTCGTCCTCTGGCGAATTGGCATGGGCCGGTGGAACCGGCTTGGCCAAACGTGAGGGGTTCGGCGCTGCTGCCGCAGGCAACGGACGACTCGGTCGAGCCGGTGCCAGCGCCCGGCCCTCGTCCAGCTTGAAGCTGCCGACGGCCTGCAATAGCCCTCGCGCCTGGTCCTCCAGGCTCTCTGCCGCCGCTGCCGCTTCTTCGACCAGTGCCGCGTTTTGTTGCGTCACTTCGTCCATCTGGCTGACCGCCTGCGTTACCTGTTCGATGCCGCTCGATTGCTCCCGGCTCGCATTGCTGATCTCCGTCACCAGATTCGCCACCTGCCGGAACGACACCACCACTTCGTCCATGGTGGTGCCAGCCTGGTCGACCAGCTTGGCGCCGCCTTCGACCTTGTCCACCGATTCGGCGATCAGCGTCTTGATTTCCTTGGCCGCCTGGGCGCTGCGCTGCGCCAGGTTCCGCACTTCCGTCGCCACCACCGCGAATCCCCTGCCCTGTTCGCCGGCCCGCGCCGCTTCAACCGCCGCGTTCAGGGCCAGGATGTTGGTCTGGAAGGCAATGCTGTCGATGACGCCGATGATGTCGGCGATCTTCTTCGAGCTGTCCTGAATCTCGCCCATGGTGCTGACGACGCGCTTGACCATCTCGCCACCGCGCACCGCGATGTCGTTGGAACGCTTCGACAGCTCGTTGGCCTGGCGGGCGTTGTCGGCATTCTGCCGCACCGTGGCGTTGAGTTCTTCCATCGACGAGGCGGTCTCTTCAAGGTTCGAGGCCTGTTTCTCGGTGCGCTCGGAAAGATTGGAATTGCCTGCGGCAATTTCCTGCGAAGCAGTGTTGATGGTTTCCGTCGCTTCCTTGATCCGTCCGATCACTTCGCGCAGTCGCTCAATGGTGGTGTTGGTGTCGTCCTTGAGTTGGCCGAAGATGCCTTCGTAATCTTCTTCGATGGTCTGGGTCAGGTCGCCCTGGGCGACGGCGGAGAGCACCCGCGAGGTGTTGGTGAGCGCTTGTTGGGTCGTGGCGAGCAACTGGTTGATTCCGTCGGCAAGCTGCGCGAAGAAACCGTTCTTGCCCGATGGGTCGATCGTTTTCGAAAGGTCGCCATTACGCGCGGCGCTGACAATGCTTTCAATTTCCTGCTGAACTTTCAGTTCGTCGGTCAGATCGACCCATTCGCCAACCGTCCCGAGCAATTGCCCCTGATCGTTCCTGACGGGGTTGGTGACGACATTGTATTGCCGGCCGCCGATGTCCATCTGGGTGCGCCGCTCGGCGGCCAGATTGCGCAGGATGTCGAGAACGGCGGCGGGATTGTCATAGAAGAAACCTATGTTGCGGCCAACCATGGTCTCTGCCGTGAAGTCCGGGGTGCGCTTGCGGATGCCGCCTTCGATTTGCTTCAGGGTCTTTTGCAGCGTCTTGTTGACGTAAATGATCTTGCCGTCGTTATCGCAGATGCGAACATTGGCAGTAACAAAATCCAGCGCGTTGCGGATACGGGCGTTCTCGTCGGCGATCTTTCGATCGGCGGTTATGCGTTCGAGAAGGTTCCGCTGCATGGTTGCCAGCGAATTCATCAGCGCAGTCACTTCGTCATCGCCGGATATCTCGATCTCATTGTCCAGCTTGCCGCCGGCGATACCATCGGCAACATCAACTGCACGGCTGAGCGGCCGCGTGATGCCGCGCGTGACCAAAATGCCGGCAGGAATCATGATGATCAGGGCCAGGACGATCAGCCCGATCAAGATTTTCTGCGTATCGTTGCGCATCTGATCGACGCGATCCACAGCTTCCTTCTGCCGCGCCAACTGCAGTTCGGTGTATTCGCCGATGGGGTCGGTCCACTTTTGCACCAGGGTACGAGTTTCCGCGAAGAACAAATCCTGCGCATCTTTATGTTTTCCATCCGCGAGCAGCCTGCCGACCTGCGTCAGCGAATCGATGGCAAGCTTTTTGTTCGCCGCGATGGTCGCCAGCAAAGCCCTGCCTTGCTCGGTGGCCGGCTGCTTCTGCAGTTCAGCTTCGTCCTCGCCATACTTTGCGATCTCGGCATCGACCTTTTTCTTCTCCTCGGCAGCCTGGGCTGGCGTATCGCGGAGCAGCGCAGTACGAACATGTCGCCCAACGAGCAGCGTCCGCATGCGCATGTCATCAGCAAGCTTGAGCTTGAAACTGTTTTCGTTGACGATCTGGTCGGTAAGGTCACCAACCTTGGCGAGATTGAACAAGCCGACGCCGACAAAAACGATCATCAGCACAAGTGCGCCGATCGTGGAAATCATCAGCCGGGTGCCAATTCGCAAACTACGCAGGTTCATGTTCTTTCTCCCCCGATTATCAGTAAGCCAACTTCAGCGTGCGGCTTCTGCAACTTCGTCGACCAATGCCATTTCGCCCGAAAGCATCAGTCGTTCGATATCGACGACGATGAGCATGCGCTCGGCCAGGGTGCCCAGTCCGACGATATATTTGGTATCGACCGTGGCAGCGAATTCGGGCGCCGGGCGGATCTGCCCCTGCGAGAGCAGCGTCACATCCGAAACGCTGTCTACGACGATACCGACGACGCGGCTGCGGACGTTGAGGATGATGACAACGGTAAAGGGCGTGTATTCGGCCTTGCCGACGCGGAACTTGATGCGCAAATCGACAATCGGCACGATGGTGCCGCGCAAATTGATGACGCCCTTGATGAACGCCGGCGCATTGGCGATGGAAGTCGGTGGCTCGTAGCCTCGGATCTCCTGCACCTTGAGAATGTCGATCGCGTATTCCTCCTCGCCCAACGTGAAGGTCAGGTATTCCTGGGTGAAACCGGCGGCATCGTCCGCCACGGAACCGGGCTTTTCCTGGATCATGCTTGTGTCTCCTAGATTTTTTTGCGTCAGGCGGCTGCCGGCAGTGTGGATCGAGCCATCGTCACCAGTGCGGAAACATCAAGAATCATGGCGACACGGCCATCACCCATGATGGTGGCACCCGAGATACCCGACACCTTGCGATAATTGGCTTCGAGGCTCTTGATGACGACCTGGTGCTGGCCGACCATGGCGTCGACGAACAATGCCGCCTTGGTGCCATCGGATTCTAGAATCACCATGATGCCGCGCTCGAAATCGCGTTGCGCCTCGGCAATGCTGAAAACTTCGAAAAGGGCGATGACAGGTAGATACTCATCGCGCACCTGGATGAGCCGCTCGACACCGGAAATGCTCTTGATCATGCTGCGTGTCGGCTGCAGCGATTCGATGACATAGCCCAACGGAATCAGGTAAGTCTCGCGCCCGACAGCAATCGACATGCCGTCGAGAATCGCCAGCGTCAGCGGCAGGCGCACTGTCATGCGGGTACCAAAACCAGTGATCGACTCGATTTCGACCCGGCCACCCATCGCCGTGATGTTCCTTCTGACCACATCCATGCCAACGCCGCGCCCGGAGACCTCGGTGATCTGCTCCGCCGTGGAAAATCCCGCTTCGAAAATCAGCCCCCACACTTCCTGGTCGGTCATCGCGTCGGACACGGTAAAACCGCGTTCCTTGGCCTTGGCGAGAATGCGCGAACGGTTGAGTCCGGCGCCATCGTCGCCCACTTCGATGACGATGTTGCCGCTCTGGTGATACGCCTTCAGTGTGATCGTCCCGCACGCCGCCTTGCCCTTGGCAACGCGGTCCTCGGGCATTTCGACGCCATGGTCGAGGCTGTTGCGCACCAGGTGCGTCAGTGGATCGGCAATGCGCTCGATCAGGCTGCGATCGAGTTCGGTGCCTTCGCCGATCATTTTCAGTTCCACCTGCTTGCCCAACTTCTGCGAGAGATCGCGCACCACCCGGGGGAAGCGCGAAAACACCACGGAAATCGGCATCATGCGGATCGACATGACCGCTTCCTGGATGTCGCGGGTATTGCGCTCCAACTGGGTCAGGCCGTTCAGGAGTCGTTCGAAAATGACCGGATCAACGTCCGTCGCCGACTGCACCAGCATGGCCTGGGTAATCACCAGTTCGCCAACCAGATTGACCATCTGGTCCACCTTCTCGACGCTGACCCGAATCGAGTTTTCCGCGGAGGACTTAGTCGCCGCGACCGCAGCGGGGGCACGCTTCGCCGCGACATCCTTGGTGGCTTCCTTGGTGACTTCCTTGTCCGCAGGAGGTGGCGCGGCAACTGCGAGCACCGGTGGCGCCGGCTTGATCGGCACTTCGACAAAGAAACCGAATCCATCGCCTTCGGTACCAGCGGGTGTGGTACCGGCTTCCTGTTTCGGCCTGATCGTCGCGGGAGGCGCCGGCACGGTTTCCACAGAGGGATCGACGGTTGGAGGTGCGAGTTCCACAAAAAAACCGTAGGCGCCAGCGGCATCGTCGGCTGACGTCGCTGCCCCGACAATTGGCGCTGCTTCTGCCGGTGCAGGAATATCGGTAAAGAAGCCAAAGGCACCGCCCGGGTCATCTGCCGCATTGGCAGATGACCCGGGCGGCAGCACCGGAACATCGGGTTCATCGTCGAAGAAGCCGTAGGCGCCACCGGGATCTCCGGCAGGGCCGGCAAGGTTCACGGCACCAAGCTGGGCGACGCGCAAGCTATCGCTGCGAACCACGAAATCGAGCAGATCGACGACGCTTTCCCGGTCGGCCGTCGTTTGTAGACTCAGATGCCAGTGACCTTCGGTCTCGCCGGTAGCGGGACGCTCTAGCACCTGGAGTTCGCCGAGTGCGGCTAATTCGGCGAGCAGCGATTCGGCAGTCAGTGCCTGCGTACCATCGGCCAGTTGATAGCGGATATCGAAGCCGCTATCCGCCTTATCGACGACGAGGGCCGGGGTCGCTGCCGGCGGCATACTCTGCGGCGAAATTGTCTCAGTCTGGGCAGGCACAGCCACGTCGGCAGTCAAGTGCTTGAGCCGCGTACAAATGGCGGCGACGGACGCCGGATCGGCTGCGCCCTCGCCGCGGTGCGCGCCGAGCAATTCCTTCAGTATGTCACCCGCATCGAGAAAAGCGTCGATCATGTCATTGCGCAAGGCCAATTCGCCCTTGCGGATACGATCGAGCAAGTTCTCGAGAATGTGCGTCACCTCAGTCAAATCGGTGAAACCAAAGGTGCCGGACGAACCCTTGATGGAATGGGCAGCGCGAAAGATGGCATTGAGCTGCTCGCTGTCCGGAGCCGCGGTATCGAGGCCGAGCAAAAGCGCTTCCATGCTGGCCAGGTGCTCCGCCGTTTCTTCGAAGAACACCTGGTAGAACTGGCTCATGTCTATTGTCATGGCCGCCTCCTATGACACTGGCTCGGGTGTTGGTGTTGGCACTTGGCCAGCATCAGCCGATCACTTTTTTTACGACATCGAGCAATTTCTGCGGGTCGAATGGCTTGACCAGCCAGCCCGTGGCGCCAGCGGCTTTCCCCTGCGACTTCATGGTATCCGAAGATTCCGTCGTAAGCATGAGGATGGGCACCGACTTGTACTGCGGCAAGGCGCGCAGGCTCTTGATCAGTGTCAGTCCATCCATGCGCGGCATGTTCTGGTCGGTAAGAATCAGGTTGGCAGTTTTCGACTTGGCCTTCTCCAGGCCATCCATCCCATCGACTGCCTCCACGACCTCATAACCGGCATTCTTCAAGGTGAAGGTCACCATTTGCCGGATCGATGCCGAATCATCCACGGTAAGTATCGTCTTTGCCATGTCCAGCTCCTAGAAAAGTTCAACATCCCCGGTGGTCAGTGCGTCCTGAGCGACCGGATTTTTTACGGTTGCGGCATCGAGATCGCGCAGACTCTCGGCCAATTTGTCAGCCTCTCGCTTGATGGCATTGGTGGCCACGGAGACATCCGGTTCGCCCATCGCCGAAGTCAGCACGACATTGAGTTCGCCCAGCTGACCGATGACCGTGTCGAGCGCATCGATGCGGCGCACGACATGCCCCATGAGTTGTGAAACCAGATCCTGAAACTGCAATGCTGTCACGGCCTTGCCGACCAGAGAGTCGATCTTGGCACTCGCTTGACCCAAGCCGTTGATGATCTCGGTGCGCAGATGATTTTGCGCTTCCATGGTGGTGACGATCTCTTCGACACGCGTTTTCGAGTCGAGCGCAAAATTCAAATCCTGCGACGCCATGCTCTTGATGGCATCCTCTGTGGCACGCACGGCATGCTGCATATCGCCCATCAACTTGCTGATCTGCTGGCTGAACTGGCTGGTGCGCCCGGACAGATCGCGTACCTCGTCCGCCACGACGGCGAAACCCCGTCCCGCTTCGCCGGCACGCGCCGCCTCGATGGCGGCATTGAGCGCCAACAGGTTGGTCTGCTTCGAGATCGAGCCGATTTCCGAGAGGATGTTCTGGACATCCCGGGTGCGCTTGGCGATACCATCGGTGAGTTCCACCAGTTCCATGCCCAGCCGGCTATTCTTGACTACGCTGTCGACCACTTTCCCCATGACCTGGGTGGTGTTCTTGACGAAGTCGTCGAAGTGCGTGGCACTGCCACCGCTCTTGACATCGCTGACCGACAGCGTCAGCTGATGTTGCTCCTGGGTTTCTTCGTGCATGCCCTGAAAGCTCTCGGTCAGCTCCTTTATCGCCGCGGCCAGCATCGTCTGCACCCGCTCCAATTCACCGCGCATGGCCGAGTACTGGGCGGAAAACTGTCCGACCGTCTCACGCAGCAAGTGGTGGATTTCACCGAGCAAGCGATGGTTGGCATCATTAGCAAGCGGCGAAGATCCGCCACCGCCATTTTCATTTCTGTGCGAAGACTGGCCCGAGTCCGAGCGGAACCACCAGAGCACGTGCCAACCGAGTGCGTTGACAACAATTGCCGCCACGACTGCCCAAGTGTGGTCTGCGAAAGGCACCAGCAGCACCAACGCGATGACTACAAGCGTTGTCCAAACCGTGCCGAGCCAGAATTGCTTTGCAAAAAATCTGTTCATTTCTCGTTCAGTTTGTCATTGCCTGCCATTGCGGGCACTTTTAGTGGGTTGGCGCGGCCGCGCCGCTTACCGGCTCGGATGCTGAGGCCGCTGCCGAATTTGCAGTCGGCAAATCTGCCGCCTGCTCAGTTTCTGCAACATTACCATCACGCAGGATAGCTTCTTCCGTGCGCTTGTTCATGACGATAATGCTGATGCGGCGATTGATCGGGTTATTGGGGTCGGCCTTGTCATAGAGCACGGTCGAAGATTGGCCGACCACGCGCAGGATTTTCGCCTCATCCATGCCGCCGGCAATAAGTTCACGGCGTGACGCGTTGGCTCGATTGGTCGACAATTCCCAGTTGCCGAAACCGCGGTCACCGCCGACAAACGGCGCCGCGTCGGTGTGCCCCGAGAGACTGATGCGGTTTTCAACACTATTTAGAGACTTGCCAATGTCGCGGAGTATTTCGCGGGTGTATGGTTTGAGTTCGGAACTGGCGGAATCGAACATCGGTCGGTTCTTCTCATCGACGATCTGCACACGCAGGCCTTCGGTGGTGATATCGAGCAGGAGTTGACTCTTGTACTGGCGCAGGCTCGGCGTCGAATCGATCATGGCTTCGATAGATGCTTTCAGCGCCTCCAGCCGCTGCCGCTCCTGCTTTTCGAAGTCGGCCTTGAGTGCCTGAAGATTGAGATTCTTCTTCTCCGCGACCACATCGCCTCTCTTGACCTGGCCATGGCTGCGTGTCAAGTCTTCGCCGCCACCCTGAATGACCGATGACGAGTCGCCGCTGCCCGAGCCGCCGCCCAAGGCCACCTTGAGCGGTGCCGAAAAATAGTCGGAGATACCCTTCAGGTCTCCCTGACTGGTCGACCCGAGCAGCCACATCAAGAGAAAGAACGCCATCATGGCCGTGACGAAGTCGGCATAGGCGATTTTCCAGGCGCCGCCATGAGCGCCGCCGCCGCCTTTCTTGATTCGTTTTACAACGATTGGTTGCTGGGAATCGTCACTCATGATTTAGTCACGTTGGTGCCGTAAGACTGACTGGCAGCCGGGTTAGTGCATCGTACCGGCAATGCCGCATTTCGCGCTTATCGTAGCCTTCCGTCAAGCGCTGAGCCGACGTCGAGCCAGACTTACTTGCCTTTGCGCGCCTTGAGGTCCTCCTCAAGCTCGATGAAACTCGGCCGGTCGCTGGCGAACAAAACCTTCCGTCCAAACTCTACCGCAACCTGCGGGGCATAACCATTCATGCTGGCCAGCAAGACGACTTTCACACATTGAAACACCTTGGTGGACTCGTGCAGTTTGTGCTCAAGCGTGGTCGCCAGCGGGCCGACGAAACCGTAGGACAAGAGAATACCAAGAAAGGTGCCGACCAGTGCGGCGGCAATCAGTTTGCCCAATTCGGCTGGCGGGATGCCGACCGATTCCATGGTGTGGACAACGCCCATGACGGCGGCAACAATACCAAACGCCGGAAGGCCATCGGCAGCCTTGGCCACCGCATGAATCGGCACCTCGCCTTCGTGATGATGGGTCTCGATTTCGATGTCCATCAGGTTCTCGATTTCGAACGCATTGAGATTGCCGCCAACCATCATGCGCAGATAGTCGGTCAAAAAATCCATCAGGTGGTGGTCGCCGGCAATCACCGGATATTTGCCGAAGACTGCGCTGGACTCGGGATTCTCGACGTCGCCCTCGATCGACATCAAGCCC
>CAISUK010000104.1 GCA_903888645.1 uncultured Pseudomonadota bacterium
GCAAACAAGCTGTCGCGGAAGTTGCATCCAAGCTTTTTGGTACCGCCATCACCACCAACAACGTCATCGGCGAAACGCTTCGTCGAGTCACAAATCCTGACGAAACGGCTCAGTCCGTCAAGTCAAAGCTGGCATCCACGTTGTCTACGACGATTCCTGAGTCCATCACAGACGCTCAATTGGTGGATCACCCGCTTGCCATTTGGGTCGAAACCAAGCTCGGCCTGGAAATTGAAGACGGAAAGTGGATCAGGGCCAAGCCCCAGAAATTGTCGACTGCCGTGCAGTGGCTGGTGGAAGACAGCGGCCTTTCAACGGCAGAATGCACCCCCGTGCTGCAGCGTTTTCTGATGCTTGCTTCGCTGTCTGAAAAAGACCGCCCAAGTGGTCACCACACCTCATCACGTGGCTTCTTTGCCTTCCGGCTGCATCAGTTCATATCCGGCGCCGGAACGGCATACAGCACCATCGATCCCCCGGGACAGCGCATCGTTACCACCAATGGCCAGCAATACCTGCCGGGCCAGGACGAAAAACGCCTCTACCCCATTCACTTTTGCCGCGACTGCGGCCAGGAATATTTCCCGGTACTGCTTGAGGAACGCGACGGTATCAAGCAGGTACTGCCACGCGAGATCGAAGATGTTCCGGTGTCAAAGGAAGACGACGAGGACACGACTGATACCCGGCAGAAATACGGCTTTCTGGCCCTGCATCCCGACGATGGATCACTGGATTTTTCCGATCGTACCGAAGACTATCCGGAAAGCTGGCTGGAGTATGACATTCAGGGTAACCCAAGACTGAAAGCCACACCGGCACGCCAGTATCGATCCAAGGCGATCAAGGTTGAAGCAACCGGCAGTGTCGGCACCGGTACCGATGCCTGGTTTCTTCCCGGCAAATTTCGGTTTTGCCTCAACTGCAAGGCTGTGCATTCCGCCCAGGGCAAGGACAGCAACCGACTTGCTTCGCTGTCCTCGGAGGGTCGCGCCTCTGCCACGACTATTCTTACGCACTCGCTTCTGCGCTGGATGGATAGTCAATCCGGGAAGAGCATTCCGCCGAACCGACGCAAGTTGCTTGGCTTTACCGACAATCGTCAGGATGCGGCACTTCAGGCCGGGCACTTCAACGACTTTCTATTCGTCAGCGTTTTGCGGGCCGGAATTCTAGGGGCGGTCATCAAGGTCGGAGGAGGAGAGGATGGCGGCGGCTTGACGTCAGACCGCATCGGACAGACAGTCTCGCGTGCGCTGGGTTTCGAGCGGGCGGATATGCGTGGCGAATGGTTGCTCAATCCGGAGCTCTCGGGCGTTCAGTTCGTCAATGCGCAGCGTGCTTTGCGGGAAATGCTGAGCTATCGTGTCTGGGTCGATCAGCGTCGTGGGTGGCGCTTCACCAACCCGAACCTTGAGCAGCTCGGTTTGCTGTCCATCGACTACGAAGGGCTTGCCGAGTTTGTCGCCGATGAATCCTATTTCAAAAGCAGCCATGAGCTGATGACTGACGTTACTCCGGAAACCCGGCTGGCGATTTATCGCGAACTCTTCGATGTCATGCGACAGGGGCTTGCCGTGACTGCCGACGTGCTTGCCGCCGCCGATGCCGAAGCGCTCAAGGCACGCTCTCGTGATCTGCTGCGCGCGCCATGGGGCTTCGGTCGAGAGGAGCGCCCGCGCACCGCGCGCTACCTCATGCCGCAGGCGCCCAACCGGCGCGAGAATAACCTCGGTGACGAAGACCTGATAGTGCGCGCCGGGCCGCAAAGCGCTTTGGGTCGGTCTTTGCGCGCTCCCAGCCTGTGGGGGAACGATCCCCGTGCCGCAGCACTCAAGCGCGAGGACTACGGCAACCTGCTGAAGGATTTGCTCCTGGCCGCGGCGAAGGTCGGGCTGGTGCTCGAAGTACCCAGCCCCTTCAGCGGCTTCACCGGATGGCAACTCAATGCCGGCTGCGTGTTGTTTCGCTGCGGTCAAGGTGTGGCCCAGCGCGGCGCGATGGATAACCAGTATTTCCGCAATCTGTATAGCAATCTGGCGGGCGCCCTGTCCGACGGTTTCCATGTTTTCCACTATGAGGCGCGTGAGCATACGGCGCAGGTCGATGCCGACCGGCGCGAAATCCGCGAAATGCGTTTCCGCTTCGGTGATCCGGAACAGGACGCGCTGAAAAATCGCGCCACCCAACTCGCCGAAATCGGCGAGAACAATCGTTTCCTGCCGGTGCTGTTCTGCTCGCCGACCATGGAACTGGGTGTCGATATTTCGGCGCTCAACGCCGTCTATCTGCGCAATGTGCCGCCCACACCAGCCAACTACGCGCAACGCAGCGGGCGTGCCGGACGTAGCGGCATGCCGGCATTGATCCTCACCTACTGCGCAGCAAAAAGCCCCCACGATCAATACTTCTTCGCCAATCCACCCGCCATGGTGCATGGCGAAGTGCGCGCACCAACCCTCGATCTGGCCAACGAAGACCTGATACGCAGCCATCTCCAGGCCGTCTGGCTGGCGGCCACCGAATACCCAATCAAGCCGTCGATTGCCGAGGTAGTGGAGCCCGATGAAAAGACTGATCTACCTCTCCGCAAGGAAATAGCAGAAGCGCTGTCCAGGGCTTCCATCGCACCAGACGCGACTGCGCGGATTCTCAAAGTCATCGAGCTGATCGAATCCGATCTCACGCCGGAAACCGCACCCTGGTTCAAGGGCAAGCAGCAGCTTGCCGACGACGTAGTGAGCAATGCCTTCAACCGCTTCGACCATGCTTTCACCCGCTGGCGCGACCTATTCATGAGTGCCGCCCGCCAGCGCGACCTGTCTCGTCGCACCATGGATACCCACAGCCTGCCCGAACGCGAACGTAATGCCGCGCGCATTCTCCATGGGCAGGCCATGGATCAGCTTGCATTGCTGCAACGGGGCAAGGAGAGCTTGTCCAGCGACTTTTATACCTATCGCTACCTGGCTACCGAAGGCTTCATGCCGGGCTACAACTTCCCACGTTTGCCGCTCACCGCCTTTATCCCGGGCAGCACCGACCGGGGCCCGGGTTCCTATCTCCAGCGCCCACGCTTCCTTGCCTTGGCCGAATTCGGACCACGCAGCCTCGTCTATCACGAAGGCCGGGCTTATCGCGTGGTGGCCGCTGCGCTGGGCGTCCGCCACGGCGAAACCGTATCTGGCGGCCAACTCCCAACGGATACCGTGCTGGTTTGCCGTACCTGCGGCGCCGCGCACTTCCAGTCCGATCCCAGCGACCACGATGTTTCCCACTGTCGTTCGTGCGCCGTGGCACTCACCGACAACGTCGAAATCGTGCGCAACCTGTACCGGATCGAAAATGTGCGCACCAGCCCGGCGGACCGCATTACGGTCAACGACGAAGATCGTCTGCGGCAAGGATTCGAGCTACAGACCACGTTTCGTTGGTCTCGTCGCCTCAGTGACCAACCCGGTGGTCAGCCGGATGTCCGCTCCGTCAGGGCGGCAGACGATGCCGGCGATATCGCCATCCTCCGCTATGGTCCCAGCACCGAGATCAGCCGACTGAATAAGGGCCTGCGTCGCCGAGCCAACCAGACCCAGCACGGTTTCCGCATCAACCCCATGAATGGCTATTGGTCCAAGCTGGAAGACGAAGACAGCGAGGCCAACGACGACCCGACAAAGATCGCCAACCAGTGGATAGTCCCTTGGGTACGCGACCAGAAGAATGCGCTGCTGCTGTTGCTGCCCGATCCCGAGATTACAGAAACCACAGTGGCCACTGTCCAATACGCGCTGAAGCGGGGTATCGAAGCCGTGTACCAGTTGGAAGAATCCGAGCTTCTGGCCGAGCCATTGCCAGACCGGAAGCGCCGTAATGGCGTGTTGTTCTACGAGGCCACGGAAGGCGGAGCGGGCGTGCTATCCCGCATCGTCGGTGAGCCCGAGGCCATCGCCCGCATCGCCCATGCGGCGCTTCGTCTGCTGCACCTCGACATCCCCGACTATGGCCAGCCATTGCCATCGGTCGATGCACTCCAGGATCTGCCAGAGGCCAATTGCGTGGCAGGCTGCTATCGCTGTGTGCTCTCGTACTACAACCAGCCGGATCACCCGATCATCGATCGCCGCGACCGCTTGGCGCGCAGCATCTTGTTGCGGCTCGCTGGTGTGCGCACCCAGATCTTTGAAGCCATGCCACCCAAGGCCGCGCCCGGTCCAACCTCTGCACCGTCAAAGGGTTCGGATGCGTTCGACCCCAGCGCCCATGGCCTGCCATATGCCGACCTGCTGAACGGAGAAGTGGCCGGCATCCCCGTGCTGGCCGCATGGCGCACGGCCCGCGTCGCCTTGGTCTATTGCGGGGATGGTGTGGATGCCAATACGGCTTCACTGCGAGAGCGAGGCATGACCGTTATCGAGTTTCCAGCGTCGGCAGATGATCAACTCGCGGCCATCCAGCAATTGAAGGCCCATCTTCAATGAGTGCAGTGCCGGCCGCAGAACTACCCAACCACTTCGCGCCTGGCTCACTGGTCCGTGCGCGTGGCCGCGAGTGGATCGTCCTGCCGGGCGGCTCCCTCGACGAACTTCACTTGCGTCCCCTGTCTGGCTCGGAAGAAGACGCAACCGTACTGAGCCCGGCTCTGGAATTTGAACCCGTAGAGCCGGCCACCTTCCCGCCGCCGGATGGCCGCTTGCGGGCCAGTCAGGAAACGGCGCTGCTGTTGCGCGATGCCCTGCTCATGTCTTTGCGCCGAGGCGCCGGGCCGTTTCGCAGCTTCGGCAATCTTGCCTTCGAGCCGCGCACCTACCAGCTCGTGCCCTTGCTCATGGCGCTCAAGCTCGACACGCTCCGGCTGTTGATTGCCGACGACGTGGGTATCGGCAAAACCATCGAGGCCGGCATGATCGCCCGCGAATTGCTCGACCGGGGCGAACTCAAACGATTCGCCGTGCTATGCCCACCGCATCTTGTCGAGCAGTGGGTGCGTGAACTCGACGACCGCTTCCACCTCAAGGCCGTGGCCGTTACCGCCGGGAGCGCCGCCCGGCTGGAACGTGATGTCGGCACCGTATCCGAGAGCATCTTTACCGTCTATCCGTTCACGGTGGTCAGCCTCGATTTCATCAAGAGCGACAAGCGGCGTGGCGAATTCTCGTCCCGTTGCCCCGAGCTGGTGATCGTCGACGAGGCCCACACCTGCGCCGGCACCGGTGTCGGGCGTCACCAGCGCTACGACTTGTTACGCTTGCTGTCGGCGGACGCCAACCGCCACATGCTGTTTCTGACCGCTACGCCGCACTCTGGCGACGAACACAGCTTCCACAATCTGCTCGGCTTGCTGAAACCGGAGTTCCTGCAACTGCAAACCCTGACCGGCAATGCCCGCGACCGCCTGCGCGAGAAACTCGCCAACCACTTTGTTCAACGCCAGCGCGTGGACATCGACGAATGGCACGATAGTGGCATCTTTCCCCGGCGAGAGACCGCCAATCGGCCCTACACCCTCTCTGGACAATGGGAGAGTTTTTTCGAGGCCGTGCTCGATTATTGCTCCGCCGTGGTCGAGCGCGCCGGCGAAGACGAACGCCGCCAGCGCTTGAACTTCTGGGGAACACTCGCCCTGATGCGCTGCGTAGCCAGCAGCCCGGCTGCCGCCGTACAAGCATTGCGTACCCGCATGAGCACCCAACTCACGGGGGAGGAAGAGGACGAACTGCGCGAGCGGGTTTTCGACGGCAGTGAAGAAAACCTGCTCCAGGACGACGGCGAACTGCCGGCCCAGACGGACGACCCCGCCCTCGCTCAGTTGGTCATCCAGGCCGAACGCTTGCTGGGCCAAAAGGGTGACCCCAAGCTGGTTGCCCTGACCGCGCACCTCGACGAGCTGTTGCACTACGGCTTCGCCCCGGTGGTGTTCTGCCGCTACATCGCCACCGCGCATTATCTTTTCGAGCAACTGAAAAATAGATTCCCGGGGGCCACGGTCGAGGTCATTACCGGCGAACTGACGCCGGACGAGCGCAAGCAGCGTATCGATGAACTCGCGCAAGTCGATCTTGCCTTGCTCATCGCGACCGACTGCCTCTCCGAAGGGATCAACCTTCAGCACGTTTTCAATGCCGTGGTGCATTACGACCTCTCATGGAACCCCACTCGCCACGAGCAAAGAGAAGGACGCGTCGATCGCTTCGGCCAGGAAGGCGTCATGCGCAATGGCAAGCGTACCGTCCGTGCGATCCTGATGTGGGGCAACAACAACCCGGTGGACGCGGTGGTGCTCGAAGTCATTCTCAAGAAGGCCCGGAAAATCCGCGAAGAGCTGGGTGTTCCTGTCCCCTTGCCGGACGACGACCACACCCTGACCAATGCTCTCTTGCAGGCTGTACTGCTGCGCCGGCATGAAATTCGTGCCCGCCGTGAGGACGCTACCCGGCAAGGGGTGCTGGCGCTGGACTTTGCCGAGGTGCCGCAGATCAAGGCCATGGACAAGGCCTGGGTCGATGCCGCCGACAAAGCCAAGAAGAACCGAACCGTCTTTGCCCAGAACAAGCTCAAGCCATCAGATGTGTTGCCGGAGTGGCAAAAGATGCAGGGTGCCTTGGGTCAGACCGACGACGTACGCCGTTTTGTGCATCGTGCGCTGTCCCGTCTCGGCGCCGGCCTGGAAGAACGCGGTCGTAGCTACCGCGTGCCGCTGACGCCCTTACCGGAAGTCCTGCGCGAACGCCTGCTGGCCGAAAATCTGCAAGGCACCTTGAAGATCAGCTTTACGCAGCCGCCGGCCATCGGTGCGCGCTTTGTCCATCGCAGCCATCCGCTGGTCGGCATCCTTGCTGATGGTTTGTTGGAGACCAGCCTGAATACCAGCACATCAAAAGTTCCCGAAGGGACGCACCGCGCTGGCGCTGGTGAGACGGCGAACTGCGCGGCGAACGGTGCGCCAGAAAGTGTGGAGGAGAGCGCCACCACCGACCCTGCCTTGCTCGGACGCACCGGTTGCTGGACGACTCAGGCCGTGCAGCGGCTTTCCACTGTCCTGTTATTGCGCCTGCGTCACCAACTGATCACACAGGGCGCCGAACCCTTGCTGGTGGAAGAGGCCACGGCCATCGCCCTGGTCGCCGCCGATGGCGGTCAGCGCATTGAACTCCTGAAGGGCGACGAGCCCCTGGACTGGCTGGCGGCGCCCACCGCCGAAGAACTGGCCGACAAGCTGCGCACCGAGCACGTCGCCGCCGCATTGGCACAGCTTCCCGAATGGAATGGACTGATGGAAAGCTTTGCACAGGAACGCGCGCAAGCCCTGCTCGCCGACCACGAACGGGTTCGCGAAGCCTCGGGTGTCCGCACGGTGCGCGGTCGCGCCACCGTGCGGGCGCTCTTGCCGGTGGATGTCATTGGTGTGTTTGTTCTGCTTCCCGATTTGGGATTCTGACGGGCGATAGCGAATCATGAAAAAGCACGACGCCCAACTCCAGTTCGACACCCTCGCCATCGAGGGCGGTTTGTTCACCGCCGAATGGCTAGGCAAGGTGGCCAGCTTCAAAGCCCCCGGGCAGTCTGATGCGGATTACGGCGTGCGCGCGGGCTTCTCGACACGGGAAGAGATCGCCCTGGCCTGGCGCAGTGCGCAACATCTGTGGAGTCAGTTCAAGTCCGCGCGCAATCAATCGGGGTTCGATACGTGGGCGGTATCCCAGCGTTTCGTCACTGAACTGCTGCGGCAGTCCTTCGGCTTCGCCACGCTACGCGCCGCCGAGCACCCGCAGGAGGTCGACGGCCGGCGCTATCCCGTCAGCCATTTCGCCCATGGCCAGGCCGTGCCGCTGGTCATCTCTGCCAGCACCGAAATTAAACCCCTCGATACCGCTCACAACCGTCTCGGCGACAACAGCGGCGAACGCTTGCGCCGGCGCAGCGCCTTCGGTCTCTTGCAGGAATACGTCAACGCCGCAGACGACGCCCTGTGGGGCATTGCCAGCAATGGTTTGTTGCTGCGCATCGCCCGCGACAACGGCAGCCTGACCCGTCCGGCCTGGCTGGAAGCCGATCTGGAACGCCTGTTCGAAGAAGAAAATCAGGCCGAGTTTTCCGTACTCTGGCTGTTCCTGCACGCCAGCCGGTTTGGCGCGGAAGGGCAAGCCGCGCATGACTGTATCCTCGAACAATGGCGCAACGGCTGCCGAGATCATGGCATCCAGGCCCGTGGCCTGCTGCGGCAGAACGTCGAACAGGCGCTGGAGGACCTCGGCCAGGGCTTCGTGTCCCACCCCGCCAACACCGCCCTGCGCGCGGCGCTGGGCAACGGCAATCTGAGCACTCGTGAATACTTCCGCCAGCTCCTGCGGCTGGTATATCGGCTGATCTTCCTGCTCACCGTTGAAGAACGCGGCATCCTGCATCCGCCCGATAGTTTGGAGGCCGCGAAAGGTCTGTTCGCGCGCGGCTACAGCCTCAAGCGCCTGCGCGACAGGGCTGTGCGCCGCAGCGCTCACGACCGCCACCATGACCTGTGGGAAGGCCTCAAACGCGTCTGGCTCGGGCTGGCGGAAGGCGAGCCACGGCTGGCGCTGCCGGCACTGGGCGGCCTGTTCGCCACCAGCCAATGTCCAGCACTCGATGGTGCCCGGCTGGAAAACCGGCATTTGCTTGCCGCGCTGTTTCACCTGGCCTGGCTGCGCGACGCACCGGGCGGACCGCTCACCCGCGTCAATTGGCGCGATATGGGTTCCGAGGAGCTGGGCAGCATTTACGAAAGCCTGCTCGAACTCACGCCGCAACTGGCTCACGACAACCGCCATTTCAGTTTCCTTGAAGGCGCCGCCACCAAAGGCAACGCCCGCAAAACCAGCGGCAGCTACTACACGCCGGACAGTCTGGTGCAGGAACTGCTGGAGTCGGCGCTGGAGCCGGTGGTCGTCGCGCGTCTGGCTCCCCACGGCGGCGCATTGGCCAGCGGCGAGGCCGCCGCCCAGGCGCTGCTCGCCATTGCGGTGATCGATCCGGCGTGCGGCAGCGGCCACTTCATCCTCGCCGCGGCGCGGCGGCTGGCGGCTCATCTGGCGCGGGTGCGAACCGAAGGCGGACAGCCCATGCCGGACGACTACCGCCACGCCCTGCGCCAAGTGGTAACCCACTGCATCTACGGCGTCGACCTCAACCCGATGGCGGTGGAGCTGGCCAAAATCTCGCTCTGGCTGGAGGCCTATACCCCGGACGCGCCGCTCGGTTTCATCGACCACCATATCCGTTGCGGCGATGCGCTGCTCGGCGTGCTCGACCCTGCCATTCTCGAAACGGGTATTCCCGACAAAGCCTTCAATGCACTTTCCGGCGACGACAAGGACGTCGTCAAGGCGCTGAAGAAGGCCAATCGCGATGCCCTTAAAGCCATCGAAAAGGCCAGGCACAACATGCGGCACATGCTCAGCCTGGCGCTCGTTCCTGAGGCCGGCACCGCCGCGCTCGAAGCCTTGCCCGACGACACTCTGGCCGCCATCGAAGCCAAACGTA
This sequence comes from uncultured Pseudomonadota bacterium, assembly GCA_903888645.1. Classification (GTDB taxonomy): domain Bacteria; phylum Pseudomonadota; class Gammaproteobacteria; order Burkholderiales; family Rhodocyclaceae; genus CAISUK01. Next base: position 9,511 of record CAISUK010000104.1, read on the forward strand.
TGGCCTTTGCGCAGGCGGAAGCCGCCACGGCCCAATCCCGTGCCCGCGTCGCTGCCGATCTCTTCGTTGCTGCCTTCGTCCTGCCCAAGACACCGGCCAACAAGGACACCGCGCCCACCAGTCAGGACCTGTGGCTGGTGATGAACGGCGAGGCCGCGCGCCCCGGTGTAGGTGAAGGGGCCTCGCAGGCCGCCGATTCAGCACGGGCGCTGCACTGGTGGCAGGTGTTCCCGCAGATACATGCCAAGGGTGGTTTCGACGTGCTGCTCGGCAACCCGCCGTGGGAGCGCATCAAGCTGCAAGAGGAAGAGTTTTTTGCCAGCCGGAGCGCGCAAATTTCAGGCGCACAGCATAAGGCCGAACGCGGGCGGCTCATCGCCGCGTTGGGTGAGGCCGAGCTGGGCAGCGCTGAGCGGCAGCTTTTCGATGATTTTCTTGTCGCCCGCCGTAACGCTGAAGCCGCCAGCCTGTTTGCCCACGACTCCGGCCGTTATCCGCTTACCGGCGTCGGCGACGTGAACACCTACGCGCTGTTCGCCGAAACGTTCGTCCAGCTCATTGCGGCAGATGGGCGAGCCGGCTTCATTGTCCCTACCGGTATCGCCACCGACGATTCGACGAAAGCCGTCTTCGATGATCTTGCAACTGGTTCTCGTCTCGTGAGTATCAGAGCATTTGAAAATGAAGCGTTTATCTTTCCGGCGGTCCATCACGCATTTAAATTTGTCTTGTTAACAATTGCTGGCCGCGCGCAAGCACGCCCAGCAACGCTTGTTTTTTTGGCGCGCTATTTAGAACAGATTTCAGATGAACGCCGCTGTTTTTCACTGACCCCTGATGAGTTTCTCTTAATCAACCCTAACACGCGTACCTGCCCTGTATTCCGCAGCCAGAAGGATGCCGAGGTCACCAAAAAGCTCTACCGTGCCGCGCCTGTGCTAATCGAAGAACGGGATGCAGAGAAAAACCCTTGGGGCATCCGTTTCTCAGTCATGTTTCACATGTCCAATGACAGCAATTTGTTCCACGACGCACCAGACGATGGCCGTCTGCCTCTTTATGAAGCAAAGATGATTCATCAGTTCGACCACCGTTGGGCTACTTACGGTTCGGACGGGGAAAGCCGAGATGTAACGGAGGCCGAAAAAGCCGCCTTGGATTTCACGACACTTCCCCGTTATTGGGTGGACGCCGCAGAAGTGAAACAGCGCTTCAGCGATAAGGGCGGTGAGCGTAGATGGATGATGGGTTGGCGCAATATTGCTCGAAGCACTGATGAGCGAAGCTTTATTGCGACCGTGATACCTGTTGTGGGTGTCGGTCATTCAATGCCGCTTTTTAACGTTTCGGCACCACCGGCCAAGGCTGCTGCCTTCTTGGCCAACATGTCCGCATTGGTCTTCGATTTTGTTGTACGTCAGAAACTTGGCGGAACGAACATGACTTTTGGTTACTACAAGCAGTTCCCGGTGATACCACCCAACGCTTACATTGAAGCCGAACTCGCCGTTATCGTTCCCCGTGTTCTTGAACTCACCTATACTGCAAATGACATGAAGGCTTGGGCAGTGGACTTGGGCTACGACGGTCCGCCGTTCACGTTTGACCCAGAACGCCGTGCCGTGCTGCGCGCCGAACTTGATGCCCGCTACGCACGCTTCTACGACCTGACCCGCGACGAACTGCGCTACATCCTCGATCCTGCGGATGTGATGGGCGCGGATTACCCTTCCGAAACTTTCCGCGTCCTCAAGAACAGGGAGATCAAGGAATTCGGCGAGTACCGCACGGCGCGGCTGGTGCTGCGCGAATTCGATCGCATGGCCTTGGCCGATGCGGCGCATGAGCCCTACCAGAGCCTACTCGTGCCGCCGCCGGGGCAGCAGTCGTCGCTGCAGTATTCGTCCATCGGCGTGATTCGCGACGAGGACGATGCGCGCCTGGCCGGGCTGGTGATGGCGATCATTCGACAGGCAGGCGGATTGCCGCGCCAGCATCTGACGCTGGCGCTGGCGGCTGCGCATACGCCTGCGGTGAAAACCAGTCTATCGGAGCAGGCAGAGGCGAATCGCCTTGCCGCCTACTGCCAATCACACGAGGCTCTGTTCCTGCCCGCTCGTCTCGAACGGCTTCAGACTATGCTGAGTTTCTTCGAGGATGCCGGAGCCATTCGTGTCGAGCAGCAGGGAGCGTGGATCGCGGCGGTTCCGAATGCCACCCTTCCAGCCGGCTTGGTCGTTGAGCAGGGCACCGAGGAGATTGCAGGCGTTCTTCTGCGCGCTGTCCGTGCCGCCCTGGAACGGCAAGCTGCCGACGCGCCGGACGCCGCCTCGCGACCGTCGACGAAGCGGGCATAGGCGCCGGCAAGCCATGGATGACTTGATCAAGCGCCTATCGACACAGACGACGGCACCCCGTCTCTGGATCGAGCGCTTGGCGATCTTTAGCGAGCCGGGTGCCGATCATTGCATCCGGTCGATTCCGTTCCGGCGCGGCATCAACATCGTCTGGGCGCGCGAGCCGGATGACAACAGCACTTATGCGGGCGTTCACGCGGCGGGACATGGGGTCGGCAAGACTTCGCTGTGCCTGCTGCTGCGTTACTGCCTGGGCGACAGTGGCAAGGCGATCGACGAGCTAAGGGATGAGCTGCTCGATGAGTATCCTCAAGGCGGTGTCGGTGCCGTTGTGCATGTCGGCAGCGAAGTCTTCGCGGTATTGCGCTTCTTCAATCCGCACCGTGAAGGTTTCGCGTCTCCCGGCGATGATCTGGATGCCCTCCTGACCGATGACGGGACGCAATCCTTCAAGGATTTCGAGGCGCATCTTTCCGCAGCGATGCTGTCGGGCGTTTCTCCGCGAACCATCCCGGAAACCGGGCAGGCCATCCTGTGGCGGCATGTGCTGGCGTGGATGGCGCGCGATCAGGGTGGGCGCTTCAAGAGCTTTTTCAGTTGGCGCGAAGGTGAAGGCACGGGCTTGCAGCGGTCACGGCAAGACCCGCCCATCGTGATGCGTGCCGTGCTTGGCTTGCTGGATCAAGACGAATCGCAATTGCTGATGCGTTTGCGGTCACTGGAGATCGAACTGGGAACAGCGGAGGAGGCGACGGCTGGCCTCAGACAGGAGCCAAGCCTGATCCGGGGCCGCATCGAGTCCGAACTTCGCGCATGGCTTCGTGTTGCCGCCGATTTGCCGATGCGATCCGATGACCTGTTCAAGGATTCCGTCGAGACGGCAATTCGTGGCGCGAAGACGACGACGGAGGCCAAGCTGGCCCGCCTGAATGGCGAGGACGAAGCGCTGACCAACGAGCTGTTTGATCTGCGCGTCGAGCATCAGCAGCGGAAGGCGGACTACGATTTGGCTGAGGCCGATTATCAGATGGCGGATGCGGCGCGGCGCAAGGACGAAAGTGCATACCGGCAGATCGCCGAAAAGCGGAAAAAATTGGAGTCTTTGGTCGGTGCGTGCGAGCACGGCCGAGTAGGGTTTCAGGAATGCACCCACATCCAGAATGAAATTCAGACCCTGAGCTTCGCCGGTGGTCGCGACCAGAATGCGCTGGCAAAGGTCGGCGCTGACTGGACGGCGCGCGCGGCGCAGGCGTTGGAGCGTCGGACATTGGCCGACAAGCCCCTACAATCGGCGAAGCAGCGGGTCGATGCCAAGGCTCGGGAAGCTAAGGCACTGCGAATCAAGCGAGACACAGCCGCGCTCGAACTGGATCGCGGGCAGCGCTTGCTGGCCGAACTCGAACGGTGGGAGCTTGCGTCCGGGTCGCCCGAGGCCGCAAAGCAGATCGAACAGTCCGTTTCGCGTTGCACTGAAATTGCGCAGAACATCGATGCGGCCAAAGTACGGCTTGCGACGCTCCAGCACGAGAGATCGAGTCGTGAGCAATCCCTGAGCGGACTCACCGATCTGTTCGCGCGCGCGCTGCTGTCCAACGAGGCCTTCGGCACCCTGGAAGTGCGCGATGAAACCCGCCCGTTCCGCCTTTCGCTGCGCGGCGGCGAGGCCTTTCGCGTACTGGAAATCCTGCTGGGCGACGTGGTGTGCCTGCTCGATGCGAGCGACCCGGCCAGCGCATTCCCCGGCCTGTTGATCCACGATTGCCCGCGAGAAGCCGACATGGGGCCGCGCCCATACCGGGATTTCCTCCATTTGGTCGAGCGCATCGAACGCGAGGCCTACGGCGATTCGGCACCGTTCCAGTACATCGTCACCACCACCACGCCGCCGCCTGAGTCGCTTCAGCAGAAACCTTTCCTTAGTCTGACCCTCGATCCTAGTCACGATGAGGGCTTGCTGTTCGGGCGGCGATTCAGTGCTTTTACTCAGACTGAGAGGCTGTCAGCACACGAGGGGCCTCAGTGAGCATCATCCAGGAAAAATATCGGTGCCCGGCCCCCAGGCTACGGTTTAGCCTTCCGAAACCTTTAGCGTCGCTCAAGAACAGCGAGGTCAGGGAATTTGGTGAGTGCGGCTTCCAGCGACCGGTGCTGGAGGCATGGGACAAGCTGGAACGTGGAGAATTATCGTGACCGCCGTCCCGCCAGCGCCGACTTTTGTGCGCATCCAATGGCGAAGCCCGACAGGAGAAATCTGTTGAGCAACTACGAACATAAAAAGCTCATTGAGACAATCACTAAACTCGACCACGTTCCGGCGGATTCCAAAGTCTATTCAGAGTGGATACGGGCGGAAGCGCATCTGGCTTTCCTGCGCGAAAATGCGCGGGCCGACGAGCTGGTTGTCTATGCGTCGGGCGAATATACCTTCGTCCATTCTGTCGTTGTCCCGAATGAAAGACTTTCGCCGCCTGACCGAGACGATCTTTTGGACTGGAGCTTGAACCCCTACACGTCGAGTGCCAGCTACGTCACGGGAGGGGGGCGCAATGATGTGTGGGTTGACCGGGGTCTGAGTGGGAGCGGCTCAAAATTATTTGAGGATGCCGTGCAATTGATCTTTGGCCGGACGTTTGAAGGTTGGACTGGGCCAGGTCGAAACTACTATGAGCTGAACCAAGAATACGCGCACCTCGCGGGCATCCATTGGCGACCTGAAAAGCGCGCCTACTGTCGCTTCGATAGACATGGCGATCTTGGACCCGTGGTTTCTATTACCACCCGTGAAGACAAGGGTAGCGACATGGCCCTTGTATCCTTCAAATGGGAACCACTGGAGGAATATCTGGCAGCCTCCAATGCCTCACTGGTGAGAGTGTTCGATTTCACCTTGCTGCGACGGTCCGGGTTTTCCAGCTGGTCAGACGAAGCTCCGCAAGAATTCGATGAATCGGACCATTTCTTCTTTCGTCAGAAAATCATGCCAGGCTATGCCGCTTACACGCGCGGCGTCCAGATCATTTGCCCGCGCCGTTCAAAAAAAGCCGTCTTCACCGGAATTACGGATGGATGGTTTGGCGGAAAGAACAAGGATTATGCCGAGTTCACTGCCCACGACTGGCGTAACGACCGCATTGCGAAAATCTCGACCGACCCAATTGCCACAGCAAACTACTTCAACGCCGAGGGCAACTCGCTACCGTTTGAACTGTCGCCAGCATTCTTTAGACCAGAGGTTCTTTCCAAGTACAAGGCAGACCGCGAAAAGTACACCGTGAGCGAGCGAGATGTTTCATGTCGGGCAACGTGGCATCTCGAAGGAATCGACGTAAATGAAGCAGGGCAAGTGCATGCCTACATTTGCTATCTACGACGTCTTCCATACGCGGAGCAGTTGCACTGGCTTTCCTTCAATGAGGTCCCCAAGGCAAGCATTTCCAAACGCGCTGTCATCAACGATTTCAAAGGCGAGTTCGTTACTTTTATCGATCCGCTGCAAAAAGTCCTAGCAATTATTCGGCATTGGCATGATGCGAAGGTCGCATGGTGGACCCTTCGGAACGACAGACTGCTTGAGCGTGTGAATACGCCTTTGACCGAAAACCGTGATGAGTGGGCGGAAGCCTTCATGGATTTGACAAAGTTGGTTGTGGAAGGATTCGAGACAAAGTTCATCCGGACAAAGCTTGATACAGCCCATGTTTCATACGACAAGGAGAAAGACCAGACAATCGCCTTGCTGGAGAAACTTTGGAACAAGACCGGCATATCGGGTGAGGCTCGACAGCTGGCCGGCTTGCGAGCCGCCCAACGCATACGCTCAAAAGTCAAAGGTCATACAGGTGGTAGTGATGCTGACCAGCTCGCGCAGGATGCGCTCATGGAGCACGGAACATTCACCGATCACTTCCGGCATGTATGCACCCAGGTTGCGGACGAGCTTGAGGCGATTGGAAAGCTTCTCTTATGAGGGAAATCGGGATGGACAGTATCCCCTATGCACCTTCTTGCACCCTTGCCCATCGATGTCATCGGTGTGTGGGACAGGCCGGACAGCGGCGAATCTGCATGACCGCCGTTCGGCCAGCGCCGACTTTTGCTCCGATTCCGGTATGAGTGCCATGGCAGATGCAACGCTAAATAGATGGGTTACGAGTGAGCGGATACGCTATCTCGGAGCTTTCGCCTCGATGTGGAGTAGTTTCAATGATCTTTATAGGCGCGACTCCCGTTTCGCCGGGTCAGACCGTAACATCTTGAGCTCGATCCAAAGCCTCCCGCCTTCAGATCCATTTTGTTTGGCCTTTGATGCGGCGTGCGCCGCAGACGATCAACGTGTCGAGCGGAACGTGCGTCACATTCAAGATGCGGCAACGAAGGGTTTCGTCGCGCATGAAGCGCATACTGGCTTTTCTGCGCTGGTGAGCGAGGTAACAGCGAACCTGACCCTTGGCCCGCTGATCTGGACTGGCGGTCATCCTCGCCCGGCAGCGGGACGAGCAACTCGCCAATTGCCCTGCCTGCACATCCCCAGCACAGTTTACGTGGCTTGGTACCGTGCACTTCGCGAGAGCGAGGCGTCTTCCGAAGGCATGGTCGATCCCTCAATCTCAGTGCAGGATGTTCTAGCGCATTACGGCATAGCGTCGGATGCGTCGGCGTTCTTTGTTGCTTCTCAGAAACCAACCCAATCACAAACCATTGCGCGCATTCTTGGCAACCACTTGGCAGCTGATCAGCATTTCAGCGCCTTGTTGAGTTGGGCGAATGTCCCGCGGTACGATTGGGTGCCGCCTACGCGATTTGCCATTGCGTTGGAACTTCTGTACCTCGTACGCAATAACGTGATGCATGGGGCCCTTGATCCAACCGATATGCAAAACGATCCGGTCGGGAAGGCTGCATACGAGGTACTTTTCTCGTGGCTGCTGGAAATTTCCAAGTGAGCTATGCGCACGCACTCCGATATCCACCCGGTAGCTGGTGCAGGCGGCATGGGACACACTGGAAAGCGGGGGACTTCAATGATCACCGTCCCGCCAGCGCCGACTTCTGCGAAGGCAACATTTCATCTATATTCAGAGCGTATCACCTCATTTCGTTGATGATTTATCAACGGGCGCGGTATCGAAGGGTAATCACATGCTGACCTCATTGCACATCAAGAATTTCAAGGCTTGGCGCGACACAGGAAAAATCCGCCTGGCGCCGCTGACCGTCATCTTTGGCGCCAACAGCGCGGGCAAGAGCAGCCTGGGGCATTTGCTGTTGGCGCTCAAGCAGACGGCAATGTCAACCGACCGCAAACGCGCCCTGCATCTTGGCGATACCTCGACCTTGATTGACCTGGGCACCTTTGCAGATTGCTTGCATGGGCATGATTTGACCAAGTCGCTCGAGTTCGAGATGGGATGGGCATTGCCAAAAGCAATGGAGGTGCGCGATCCGCTCAAACTCTCTCAACGCTATCTGGGGGATAGTCTAAATCTTGCCGTGACCGTGGCAGCGGGAAAACTCGGACAACCCGAGGTCAGTGCACTGCGCTATGACTTGAGCAATGCCGATGGCGTGGTGCTGGATGTCGATCTGACTCGCGGTGACAACCGCAAGTTCTTGCTGGACTCCAAGCGCTATCAATTCAAGATGGCTGACGGACGAAAATGGCCGCTGGAAGAGCCGGAAAAGTTCTATCGGGTGTCGGACGTGAGCATGGCTCGCTTCAAGAACGCCGGCTTTCTAAGCGACTTCGCGCTCGCCACGGAATCCATGCTCGGGAGCATTGGTTACCTGGGGCCGTTGCGCAACCATCCACAGCGCACCTATCAGTGGTCGGGCGACACGCCGGAAGGCGTGGGGCAAATGGGCGAATACACCATTGCAGCAATACTTGCGGCCCAGAACGAGGGGCGCACGTTGAATCGTGGCCCCAAACGTTCAAAACATGCCTTCGCGGAGTTTGTTGCCACCTGGCTGAAGGATTTGGGCGTCATTCACAGCTTTACGGTGAGACCAGTTGCCGAAGGCCGAAAGGAATACGAGGTACTGGTGAAGGCCCATGCCAAGGCGCCGGAGGTGAAGATTACCGACGTGGGCTTTGGGGTGTCGCAGGTTTTGCCGGTTCTGGTTCAGGCTTTCTACTGCCCGCCGAATTCAACGGTCTGGATGGAGCAGCCGGAAATTCACCTTCATCCCCAGGTGCAGGCGGAGTTGGCGGATGTCTTCATTTCGGCCATTCGCGCCCGGGAGGATGGCAAGGAGCGCAATGTGCAACTCATCGTCGAGAGCCATTCCGAGCATTTCTTGAACCGCCTGCAGCGGCGCGTTGCGGAAGGGGAAATCACCCCGGATGACGTGGCGATCTACTTTTGCAAACGCGTGGGCAGTGCAACGGAACTGGAACCGCTGAGGCTCAATCTCTACGGTGATATTGAGAATTGGCCCGAGAACTTCTTTGGCGACGAGATGGCCGATCTGACGGCGCGCACGGTAGCCGCCATGAGCCGGCAGCAGGGGCAATCGACGTGAGTGTTGCCGTTGTCGATACGAACGTGGTGCTGGTGGCCAATGGGCAGCATGCCGATGTCTCCGGGACATGTGTTGCAACTTGCGCCGTCGAACTACAGAACATCATGCAGAGCGGGAGGTTGGCGCTGGACGATCAGTTCCGGATTCTCGGAGAGTATTTGCACAAGACCCAGCCGAAGAAAGGGAACCGCCCCGGCGATGCCTTCGTGAAATGGGCGCTGCAAAATCGCGTCAATGTCATGCGCGTCGACTCCGTAACTTTGCAAGCGCACGATACACGAGGGTTTGAAAGTTTTCCCAACGACGCGGAGCTTGCCAACTTCGATGATCCGGACCGGAAATTCGTCGCGGTAGCCAATGCTCACCCAGCGAAACCACCGGTATTGCAGGCAGCGGATTCCAAATGGTTGGACTGGGCTCCCGCACTGGCGCGGCATGGTGTTGCGGTTGAGTTCCTTTGCAAATCTGACATCACCCGCTTCCATGAGAAGAAGTTCGGGGCATGAGCGACTTCTTCCGCTTCCCCCACACGCCGCACATTGCCTGGCTAGGCAAGGGACAGCCACGCGACGACAAGGTGCTTGCCGTTGACGAGGCCGACCAGTTCTTGCGCGAAGCCGTGGTGCTGGAGGAAAAAGTCGACGGGGCCAATCTGGGATTTTCCGTCGGGTCGGATGGAACGGTGAGGGCGCAAAATCGGGGGCAGTATCTTCAAATACCCTACGCGGGGCAGTTTTCCCGGCTCAATGCTTGGCTTGCCAGCCATGAATCGGCGCTGCTCGATGCGTTGGGCGACAAGCTGATTCTGTTCGGCGAGTGGGTGGCGGCGACGCACAGCATTGCTTACACCAACCTGCCGGACTTCTTTGTAGTCTTCGATGTTTATGATCGTTGTCAGGGGCGTTTCTGGAGCACCGCTCGGCGTAATGCGCTAGCCGAACGGCTGGGACTTACAACAATTCATAGTCTTGGTGTTGGGGAATTGTTGCTGGCCGATCTGAAGCGTCGAGTCCTCGAGTCTTCCAGCGCGTACCGCTCAGGGGCTTGCGAAGGTTTTTATCTGCGCCGGGAAGATGCCGACTGGCTGATCGCGCGAGCTAAGATCGTTCATCCTGACTTTGTGCAGGGGATTGCCGAGCATTGGCGGTCGCGTGCCCTGCGCTGGAATTCGGTTGGTCAAACGGCAGCACCGGCTACCGCCGTCCCGCCAGCGCCGACTTTCTCAAATTCCCATTCGATAACGGGTTAATACGATGCCAAGCCCGCTATCCATGCTTCGCGACTTGACCCTGTATGAGGGAGTCGATGTCGAGTTCAAGGCTGCCAAGGGAGGGCTTCCGCGCGACCTGTGGGAGACCTACAGTGCTTTCGCCAATACTGACGGTGGCACCATTTGGCTCGGCATCACCCAGGGCGAAACGGCGCTGGACATGCA
>CAISUK010000105.1 GCA_903888645.1 uncultured Pseudomonadota bacterium
CGGATCGGCAATTTCGCACCGCTCTTGCTGGCACTGGTGCCAAGGATAGTCGCAGCCCTTTGGGGGCGTCGACGGTTCTGCAGGAGCAGCTAGCTTGACTGCCGTTCAAACCGGACAATAACAAGGAGGAGGACATCGATGCAGTACGGACGGACAACGCTGACACAGTTCATCATCGAGGAGCAACGCCGCGTCAGCGGCGCCACCGGTGACTTTTCCGGTTTGCTCAACGATATTGCCACCGCCTGCAAGGTGATCAGCAACGCCGTCAGCAAGGGCGCTCTGGCCGGCACGCTGGGCGAGCAGGGCGCCGGCGGGGAAACCAATGTGCAGGGCGAAGTGCAGAAGATGCTCGACGTCATCAGCAACGAGGTGATGTTGCGCTCGAATCTCTGGGCCGGCCACCTCGCGGCAATGGCGTCGGAAGAAATGGACGAGATCTGTCCGATCCCGAATCAATATCCGCGCGGCAAGTATCTGTTGCTGTTCGACCCGCTCGACGGCTCCAGCAATATCGACGTGAATATTTCGGTTGGCACCATCTTCTCGATTCTGCATTCGCCGAATCCGGGCACCGAAGCCGCCCTGGCCGACTTCCTGCAACCCGGCGTCAAGCAAGTCTGTGCCGGCTTCGCCCTTTATGGCCCGTCCACCATCCTGGTGCTTACCACCGGTAACGGCGTCAACGGCTTTACCCTCGATCGCGACATCGGCGAATTCGTCCTCACGCAGCCGAACATGTCCGTTGCGCCCGAGACCAAGGAATTCGCCATCAATGCGTCCAACGAACGTTTCTGGGAAGCCCCGGTAAAACGCTATGTCGGGGAATGTCTGGCCGGCAAGACGGGGCCGCGCGGCAAGGATTTCAACATGCGCTGGGTCGCATCGCTGGTTGCTGAAACCTACCGCATCCTCACCCGTGGCGGTGTCTTCATGTACCCGAAAGACTCCAAGGATGCAGCCAAACCCGGCCGCTTGCGCCTGATGTACGAGGCCAACCCGATTTCTTTCATCATCGAGCAGGCTGGCGGCGTCGCCACCACCGGTCGTCAGCGGATCATGGAAGTGCAGCCGACCGAATTGCATCAGCGCGTGCCCTTCATCTTCGGCTCGCGCAGCGAAGTCGAGCGCATCGACAGTTACCACAGCGAGTATGCTAGCGGCCGCGAACCCGATAATCTCGATTCGCCGCTGTTCTCGACACGTTCGCTGTTCCGTAACGAATAATAATCAGCCAGGAGGTCACCATGTCGGTCAAACATCCCGTCGTTGCCATCACCGGTTCCTCCGGCGCCGGCACGTCGTCGGTCACCAAAACGTTCCAGCACATCTTCCGCCGCGAAAAGATCAATGCGGCCGTTGTCGAAGGCGATTCCTTCCATCGCCACGATCGCAAGGAAATGAAGATTGCCATGGCCGAAGCGGCCAAGCTCGGCAACAATCACTTCAGCCATTTCGGCCCGGAAGCGAACATGCTCGCGGAACTCGAAGCGCTGTTCAAGAATTACGGCGAAAGCGGCATCGGCAAGGTCCGCAAATATCTGCACAACGACGAAGAAGCCGCGCCCTACAAGCAGGAACCAGGCACCTTCACGCCTTGGGAAGACCTCCCCGCCGGCAGTGACATCCTGTTCTACGAAGGCCTGCA
>CAISUK010000106.1 GCA_903888645.1 uncultured Pseudomonadota bacterium
CTTTATGTCGACCGGCGCGGCGTGACGCTGAAGGCGGATGGCGAGGCGCTGGTGTTCTACGAGAACGACGAGCGGCGCGGCACCGTGCCGCTGGCGCCGCTGTCAAGAGTATTCCTGCGCGGCGACGTGACGCTCTCTTCCTCGTTGCTGGGCAAGCTGGGCGAGCGCGGCATCGGCGTGGTGGTGCTGTCCGGTCGCAAGGGCGAGCCGACCATGCTTTTAGGCCGGCCGCACAACGATGCGGCGCGGCGTGTCGCGCAATACCGGCTGTCGCTCGATGCGAATTTCTGCCTGGGCTTCGCCCGCGGTATCGTCGCGGCCAAGATCGGCGCGCAGCGGGCCGCCATTGACGAACGGCGCGACGAAGATCTGCGCTGGCGCTATGCCCTGACGACCTGCCTGAAACGGCTCGACGGCTCTATCGCGGCGATCGATGCGCAGGAGAATATTGCCGCCTTGCGCGGCCTTGAGGGAGCCGCCGCCGCAGCCTATTTCCAGGGACTGGCGGAACTGCTGCCGGAACGCCTGCATTTTTCGGGGCGCAACCGGAGGCCACCGCGCGACCCGTTCAACGCCGTGCTGTCGCTGGGCTATACACTGCTGCACGGCGAAGCGGTGATCGCGCTCTACGGCGCCGGTTTCGACCCGTTCATTGGCTTTTATCACGCGCTCGACTTTGGCCGTGAATCGCTGGCCTGCGATATTGTCGAGCCGCTGCGCGCCGAGGTGGATCGTTTTGCCATGCGCTTGTTCCGCAGTGAACGCCTGCGCCCCGAAGATTTCACCAGCGTCGACGGCGCCTGCCTGCTGGGCAAGGCGGGACGCGGCCGTTTCTATGTGGAATGGGAATCGGCGGCGGAAACCCTGCGCCGCCGCCTCGACCAAAGCATCGCCGATGTCGCCACGGCAATCGGCGCCCGCGATGGTCCCGTCCCGGCTACCGAGTCTGCTAGCGAGTTGACCGCCGATTTTCCGACCGACTTGACTAGCGAGTTGGCTATCGAGGCAACGGCCCCCTGAGATGACGGCCTTCGTCATCGATTACGACATCCGCGAACCGCGCCGCCTGCAGCGGGTGCATCGCGAGATGTGCCGCCATGCGGCACCGCTGGAGTACAGCGTGTTTCTGCTGGTCGGCGGCGAAGCGGCCAAGGCGCGCTGTCTGGCGGCGCTGGCCGACATCATCGAACCGGACGAGGACGACATGCGCTGCTATCCGCTGCCGGCGCGCGGCTATCAGGCTCGCATCGGCCGCGCCAGCCTGCCCGAAGGCATTGTCTGGACTGGCCTGCCGGCGGGGCTGGCGTGACCGCCTGGTTCGTTTCTCGACACCCCGGCGCGGTGGCCTGGGCCCGGCAGCAAGGTTTCGGCGTTGACCGCTTTGTCGCGCATCTCGATCCGGCCCTGGTGGCGCCCGGCGACCTGGTGATGGGCTCGCTACCGGTGCATCACGCCGCCGCCGTGTGCCGGCGCGCGGCCCGTTACTTGCACTTGTCGCTGGATATTCCGGCAGAATGGCGCGGCCGGGAATTGAGTGTCGCGGATTTGGCCGCCTTTGGCGCCCGACTGGAAGAATTCGTCATTAACCGAGTGGAATGAAATGACCCGCTACGATACGCATCTCTGCCTCGTCTCCGCGCAACCGACGCCCAACCTGGCACCGGCGCTCGACCCGGACTTCTGCCCGCGGCGGGTGGTGCTGGCAGTCAGTGCTGAGATGCGCTCGCGCGGCGAGTGGCTAACTGGCATCCTCAAGCGCCACGGCGTGCTCGTCGAAACTCTCGAACTGGTCGATCCCTACGATTTTCACGGCTGCAGCGACACCTTCATGAACTGGCTGGGCGAGCAGCAGGGCGAAGTGGCGTTGAACGTGACCGGCGGGACCAAGATCATGGCGATGGCGGCTCAGGAGGTTTTCCGCAGCGACCAGCGCCCGGTGTTCTATGTCAACATTGAAAACGACCAGGTGATTGTGCTGGACCGGCGCGATACCGGCTTTACCCTGCCGACAGGCATCAAATTGCGCGAATACCTTGAAGCGCATGGCTATTGCTTGCCGGGCAAACCCGCCAAACCGGCCATTCAGGCCAATCTGCGCGATCTGGTGGACCGCCTCGCCTGCGACAGCGAGCGGCTCGGCCCGGCACTCGGGCGGCTCAACTGGCTGGCTCAGGAGGCCCGGGCCAGCCTGACATCGCCGCCACTCGATCGGCATGACCTGGACAGCCGCGCGCTCGACGAACTGGTCGCGGGGTTTTCCGCCGCCGGTCAGCTTGAACTGCGTGACGGCCGGCTCGTCTTTGCCGACGAAGCAACCCGGCAATTCGTCAATGGCGGCTGGCTGGAACTGCACGTCTACGCCGCGCTGGCTGGCCTGGCCCCCGAACATGGCATCGCCGACTATGCCATTGGACTTATCGTGGTGGCGGCCGACGGCAAGATCCGCAACGAACTGGACGCGGCTTTCCTGCACCGCAACACCCTGCACATCGTCGAATGCAAGTCGGCCAATCTCGCCGCTGGCGGCAAGGGCAGCGACGAGCGCGGCACCGAGGCGCTCTACAAGCTCGATACCCTGCGCAAGTTCGGCGGTCTGCGCACGCGCGCCATGTTGATCGACTTTCGCGGCGGGCTGGTCGAAGCGGACCGGCGGCGTGCCGCGCAGCTCGGCATTCGTGTCGTTTCCGGCCGGCAACTGCGCAACCTGCGCGGCGAATTGAAAGGTTGGCTGAATGGCGCCGAATGACTTTCCGCGCCGCATCCTGCTCGGCGTGACCGGCCTGACGCCGCAGGTGACGACCGAATCGCTCTATGCCTTGTGCATCACGCGGGAGCCGCCTTTCGTCCCCACCGAAATTCACCTCGTCACCACCGTGGAGGGCGCCGAGCGAGCCCGCCTGTCGCTGCTCGATCCGCTCAGCGGCAAGTTCCACGCCTTTTGCCGAGATTACGGATTGAGCGGATGCATCGCCTTTGCCGAGGAAAACATCCATGTCATCACCACTGCCGACGGCCGGCCGCTGGACGATATTCGCACGCCGGCCGACAACACCCTGGCCGCCGACTGCCTGCTCGGCCATGTGCGCCGCTTCTGCGCCGACGAATCCTGCGCGTTGCACGTTTCCATCGCCGGCGGTCGCAAGACCATGGGCTTTTTCGTCGGCTACGCACTGTCGCTGTTCGGCCGCGCCCAGGATCGGCTATCGCATGTGCTGGTGACGGAACCGTTCGAGGCATTGCCGGATTTCTTCTATCCACCCCGAGAGCCGCGGGTGCTGCACACGCGCGATGGCAAACCGGTGCACACCCGCGATGCTTTGATCATGCTGGCGGAGATTCCCTTCGTCCGCCTGCGCGAAGGACTGCCGCGCGACGCTTTGGAACACCCGGCGCCCTTCGCCAGCCTGGTGGCGGCCGCGCAGGCTGGCGTCAGCGGCGTTCGGCTGCGCTTCGACGCCGGCCGGCGAACGGCCTGGTGCGGCGATGTGCCGGTGCGCCTGGCACCGGCGCTGCTGGCCTGGTACGCCTGGCTGGCGGAGTTGCGAACGAGCGGGCGCGGCGACGACGGTTTTGTCCGCTTCAGCGATGTCGAGCCGGAGGAGTTTCTTGCCGTCTATGCGAAAGTCATCGGCTTGCGACATCCGTCGCTGGAGCTGGCGCGGCGTTCGCTGCGCAACGGCTTCGAAGCGCCGTTCTTCGAGCAGAAGACGTCGAAGCTGAACCGCGTACTGCAGAAGTCGCTGTCGCTGGCGGCCGAACCTTTTCTGGTTCGCACCGCCGGCCAGCGGCCATCGACCCGCTATGGACTCGCGCTAGCACGCGAGTCGATTCGACTGCTCCGGTAATCGATGCCGCCATGTCTTTTGTCCGAGCATCAGCCGAAACTCTTAGCGGGCATGACCTAAAGGCAGATCAATAAGCCGAAGCGCGCCAACTCGCCGGCTTGCGGTTCCAGCAATCCGCCACTAAAATTGGAATTGTCATTTTTCTGGAAAGTGCCATGAACACTTCCACAATGTCACAAGGCGGCCGCGTGGTTGTCCCGAAGGTGTACCGAGAAAAGCTCGGCATCAAGGAAGGCGACGAAGTCATCTGGACCGAAATAGACGGCCAGATTGTGCTCACCTCGCGCTTGCGGCAAATTCAGCGCGCGCAGGATTTGTGTGCCGAATTGTTTGCTAATCAGCCGGAGCGCTCGTTGGTCGATGAACTGATCGCCGAACGACGCAACGAAGCAGCGCGCGAAGGCACCGAATCCGCCGATCTCGTCGAATTCGTCGCCAGGGAAAGCGGTGCATGAGCTACGTTCTCGACGCCTCGGCAGTGCTCACGCTACTCAAGCGCGAACCTGGCCACGAGCGAGTCGCGGCGCTCGTGGCGGGCAGCGAATGCTTTGTCGGTGCGGTCAACTGGGCCGAAACGGCAAGCAAACTGGCTGACTCGGGCGGCACTGCGCCCGCCGTCATGGCCACGCTGACGTCCCTCGCTATCGACGTCATTGCCTTCGACACCGCGCAGGCCGTGGAAGCCGGGCTGCTGCGCCCGCTCACTCGCCACCTTGGCCTGTCGCTCGGCGACCGCGCCTGCCTTGCTCTGGCGCGCCTGAAAAACGCCAAGGTCGTCACCGCCGACCGTCCCTGGTTACAGCTTGCCATGCCACTCGACCTGGACATCGAGTGCATCCGTCCGACACCGTGATCGAGGTTAATTCCGCGCCGCCGCCAGACCGCTAGAATTAGAACAATCTTCGCTTGGGTACAACCTCATTTTCGGCCGAGGCACTCACGAGAATTGCGTACCCGACGATGCCTTTTGCCATTTTTTTACAGGAGTCTTTCGATGAGCGTTTCTTTGCGCAATATGCCCGACGGCGTGAACATCACCGCCCCCATTAGCAGCGAGTTCGAGCGAATCCTTACGCCCGAAGCGCTATCGCTGGTGGCAAAATTGCACCGCGCCTTTGAAGGGCGTCGCCAGGCATTGCTGGCCGCCCGAGTCAAGCGGCAAGCCGAACTCGACGCCGGCAAACTGCCCGATTTTCTGGCGGAAACCCAACACATTCGCGACGGCGCGTGGAAGATCGCGCCATTGCCTAAAGCGCTGGAATGCCGCCGCGTCGAAATAACCGGCCCGGTCGAGCGCAAGATGATCATCAACGCCTATAACTCGGGCGCCGATTCCTACATGACTGACTTCGAGGATTCCAACAGTCCCAAGTGGTCAAACCAGATCCAGGGCCAGGTCAATCTTTACGACGCCATTCGTCGCAACATCAGCCTCGAGCAGAATGGCAAGACCTACAAGCTCAACGAAAAGATCGCCACGCTGCAGGTGCGGCCACGCGGCTGGCATCTCGACGAAAAGCACGTGCTGGTTGATGGGCAGCGCGTCTCCGGCGGTGTGTTTGATTTCGCCCTGTTCATGTTTCACAACGCCCGCGAACAGATCGCTCGCGGCACCGGCCCGTTCTTTTATCTGCCGAAGATGGAAAGCCATCTCGAAGCGCGCCTGTGGAACGACATTTTCGTCATGACGCAAGACGAGCTCGGCCTGCCGCAAGGCACCATCAAGGCCACTGTACTGGTCGAGACGATCCTGGCGGCCTTCGAGATGGAGGAAATTCTTTACGAATTGCGCGAGCACAGCGCCGGCCTCAACGCCGGTCGCTGGGATTACATTTTCAGCGCGATCAAGAAGTTCAAGAACAACCAGGATTTCTGCCTGGCCAACCGCGCAGCCATCACCATGACGGTGCCATTTATGCGCGCCTACGCCCTGACCCTGCTCAAGACCTGCCACAAGCGCGGCGCGCCGGCTATCGGCGGCATGTCGGCGCTGATCCCGATCAAGAACGATGCTGAGGCCAATGACAAGGCAATGGCGGCCATTCGCTCCGACAAGACCCGCGATGCCACCGACGGCTATGACGGTGGCTGGGTCGCGCATCCCGGCCTGGTGCCGATCGCCATGGAAGAGTTCGTCAAGGTGCTCGGCGACAAGCCGAATCAGTGGGAGAAGCAGCGCGAAGACGTAAGCTTCGCCGGCAGCGATTTGCTCGATTTTCGTCCAGAGCAGCCCATTACTGAAGCCGGCGTGCGCAACAACATCAATGTCGGCATCCATTACCTCGGCTCGTGGCTGGCCGGCAATGGTTGCGTGCCCATTCACAACCTGATGGAAGATGCCGCCACGGCGGAAATCTCCCGGTCGCAGGTGTGGCAATGGGTGCGCTCGGCCAAGGGTATTCTCGATGACGGACGCAAGGTGTCGGCGGCGATGGTGAAGGCTCTGATCGGCGAGGAACTGGCCAAGGTCAAGGCCACGGTCACCGCTCTGGGCGAGGCCACCGAAACCTATGATCAGGCGGCGAATATTTTTGAAACCATGTCGCTGTCAGGCAGCTTCGCCGAGTTTCTGACGCTGCCTTTGTACGAAGCGATGGAATGAGCGGGGATTGCCTTTCCCGACAACGCCCGACAAAATGGTCATATCGCCAGCAAAATTCGGGCGTAACCTGATCGCGGAGGTAAGCTTCCCATGTCCAGCCAGATCGTTGTGGCATTCGCCCGCGGCAGCGAATATACGTTTCATGTTTCCGACCAGGAAATCGCCCCCTGTGGGCGCGACGAAGCCAACGCTTGGCTGGATCGCGAATGGATCGATCTTGATTGCATACCGACCAATCCCGTCGGCAAGATTCTGCTCTTGGACAAGATTCTCTGCGTCGCCAAGTATGCCGGCGAAAGGCAATTCACCAGCAATGCAGAATGGGCAAATCGCTACGCGCGAGCCGTGGCAGCGGTGCTTGATCGACCGCTGATTCGCGTCGATGTCGGCGAACACCAGGTCGGGTAACCCATGAGCGCCGCGGGCAGGCCCGATGCCCGCCGCCAATTTCTGCAGCGCTTTGGCGGTGGCTTGGCCGCGCTCGGGCTGACAAGGTTTGCTGCGGGCGCTGCAACCGCGAAACGGGATCGACGCGTGGTGGTGGTCGGCGCCGGTTTTGGTGGCACGATTGCCGCCAAGACCATCTGCATGCTCGATCCCGGCATCGAGGTGGTACTTGTCGAACGACAGAAGCGGCATGTCAGCTGCCCACTGAGCAATCTGGTGCTGGCCGGCCTGCGCCAGATCGACGAACTCACTATCGGCTACGACCGACTTGCTGCAAATCACCGCATCAAGATGGTGTTCGGCGAGGCGACAGTCATCGATGCCGAGAAGAAGCGCATTGCCGTCAATGACGAATTCATCTCCTATGACCGTCTCATCCTGAGTCCCGGCATTGATTTTCGCGTTGACGAGATCGATGGCTATGACCGCGCGACAACGCCGCAACTCATGCCTCATGCATGGCAGGCAGGGGCCCAGACACTGCGGTTGCGCCAGCAATTGCTCGACATGAAGGATGGCGGTACGGTCGTCATCAGCATTCCATTGACGCCCTACCGCTGCCCACCGGCGCCTTATGAGCGGGCCTGTCTGATCGCCTGGTATTTGAAGAAGACCAAACCCAAATCAAAACTCATCATTCTCGATGCCAACCCCGACCTGACTGCCATGGTTACGCCGTTCCTCAAGGCATGGGCAGCCCATTACCCGGGATTAGTCGAGTATCAGGGCGCAAAGCCGGTCACGGCCATCGACGCCGTACGGAAAACGCTGTTGGTCGAAGGCTTGGAGGAAGTTCGCGGCGACGTCGTCAATCTGATTCCGCCACAACGCGCCGGCGCCCTTGCCGCGCGGGCTGGCCTGATCGGCGCCGACCGGCACTGGTGCCCGATCGACCCCACCACCTTCGAATCGACCCTGGTGCCCGGCGTCCACATCATCGGCGACGCCTGCAACGCTGACGCCATGCCCAAGTCGGGCACTGCGGCCAACGCCGCCGCCAAGGTCTGCGCGGCCAATATTGTGGCGCAGATGAATGGCCGCGAACCAGTCGCGCTGTCCGCCACCACCACCTGCTACAGCTTCCTGACCGACACCGATGCGGTGAGCATCTCAGGAGCCTTCAAGGTCGCGGAAGGCAGGATTGTCGCCATGCACGATGCCGGGGGCATTTCTCCGGCAGATTTGGCGTCGACTCGGGGTAAAGCGACGCAGGCCAATCGCTGGCTGCACGACATTCTTGCCGAGATGTCGAACTGACCGACAGGTCAGACTTTGCTTGGTTCGGCGTGAGCCGACGAATAACGATCGGTCAGTGCTTGCCGGTGCTGCCGAACCCACCAGCGCCGCGCTGACTTTCGGCAAATTCGTCGACCACGTTGAATTCGACTTGCACTACCGGGACAACCACGAGTTGCGCCAACCGCTCCAGCGGATTCAGCGTGAACGTTTCCTTGCCGCGATTCCAGGTGGATACAAAGATTTCCCCCTGGTAATCGGAATCGATCAAGCCCACCAGGTTACCCAGCACGATGCCGTGCTTGTGACCAAGCCCGGAGCGCGGCAGGATGATCGCAGCCAGACCAGAATCTGCGAGATGGATGGCCATGCCAGTGGAAATCAACTGGGTCTCGCCCGGATGAATTTTCACCGGCGCTTCAATACATGCACGCAGATCAAGCCCGGCGGAACCTGGCGTGGCGTAATGCGGCGGGTGATCCTTGAGTCGCTGGTCGAGGATTCTGACATCGATTCGGGTCATTTCAGGGCTGCTCCGGCGTGGTAAGCATTTTTGCAATATGGGTGACGATGCTGCGCGCCACAGACAATTTTTCACCAGCGGGTACCGGATGCGTACCATCGCTGTCAAACAGGGTAACCAGATTACAGTCGCCGCCCAGTCCATCGCGAAGCAGGTTGCCCACCACCAGCGGCAACTTCTTGGCGATTCGCTTGCCCTCCGCATACTCGTCGAGTCGCTCGGTTTCGGCCGCGAAACCGACGCAAAATGGCGGCTTCGGCAATGCCGCTACCTCGGCGAGAATATCCGGATTGGGTTCCAGGACTAGCGTCAGATTGTCGCCGGATTTCTTGATTTTTTGCGTCGAAATCCGCGCCGGCCGATAGTCCGCCACCGCCGCCACGGCGATGAAGATGTGGCTGCCGGCGGCCCGTTCAAGCACTTCGCTGCGCATGTCGCGGGCCCCCTGAACATCGATCCGGTGCGCTCCACGGGGCGTTGGCAAAGCCACCGGACCAGCCACCAGCGTCACTTCGGCTCCGGCCTCGGCGCAAGCGCGAGCCAGCGCAAAGCCCATCTTTCCTGAACTGAGATTGGTCAACCCTCGCACTGGATCGAGCGCTTCGAAGGTCGCCCCGGCGGTGATGAGAAC
>CAISUK010000107.1 GCA_903888645.1 uncultured Pseudomonadota bacterium
CGGCCCGTGCAAGCGCGAGCAGGCTGGACATTCGATGCATCTGATTTTTCGGTTTGCACCCGAGGTGGAACCTGCGGCACAACTGAAACTCAAGGTTGAGATCAATACCCGCGAGCACGAAAGTCTGCTGGGTCTGAAGCGTTATCCGTTTGCCGTTTCAAGTTCGTGGTTTTCAGGCGGCGCGGATATCGTGTCGTATGAGCCTGAAGAACTCTTCGGGACAAAGTTGCGTGCGTTATTGCAACGGAGAAAAAACCGCGATCTCTTCGACCTCAACGAGGGCTTGTCGCAGAGCATTCTCGATGTCGATCAGGTGATAGCGTGCTTTGATTATTACCTTGGGCTTGACGACATCAGTATCAGTCGAGCGGAAGCCGAACAGCGCATGCTGCAGAAGTTGGAACGGAGTTTGATCGAGGACGTGGTGCCTCTGCTGCCGGCCGGGGTGGAATTTTCGGATCAAGATGCCACAGAGGCATTCGAGCGCATCTGGAATTCGCTGATCACAAAGATCAAGGGAGACCCCTGGAAACTGACAGAACATGCCCTTGGAGAATATCGGAAAGGTAGATATCCGAACCTGTTACGGGTGTGAGATGGGAAATACCGAGTTTCAGTAGAAGCATGTAGTCTATTCGCATAACCCGTTCGGACTTTTTGTCCTTTGGATTTGATTCGGCTACTTGGTATTCTCGAAGAACAACATACTGGTCTTGCACTCAGCGCATTCACGGTAGAACTTGAGATCCTCCTTGCGGATGCGTTCCTTGTGTCCCTCGACACCACAGCCAATCTTGATCGGTGTGTTCCCATCGCAATCGGCGCACTTGAAGTAATAGCCGAATTTTCCGTATTGCGCTGAAATCTGCGCACTTCCGCATGCGCGGCAGACTGGGGTTCCACTGGTCGCTGCGGGCGGTTGTGGCGTGCTTGGCGCCGGTTTAGGGGGTGGCACGACTTCTGGTGCCTTTGGCTGAGATACTTTAGGGGCTGCCATCGCCGGTGGCTCGGCAGGGACTGCCGGTGTCGGGATCGGTTGCGGTGGCAATTTGCTTAATCCAAACTTTGCCGGCCAGTCGAACCGAATCGGTTTGTGAAGTCGGGCGAGCTGTGTTGCCACGTTTTCCAATGTGTCACTGCCGATGATTTTGGCTGTCGCGAGAATGCCATTCTCGTCGACGGCCTTGTCGACGTGTTTGAAAAACTGGTCATTCTTGATGACGCACTCGATGCCGTCGATCTTGACCTCAGGCCGGCTAATTCGGGCACCCTTGGATACCAGCACGAGACTTTTCAGGTCAGGCTTGATGGTGAAGCCCAAGCGCTTGGGTAGTTCAACCATTCCAGCATCAAGGATGCGCTTCAGTATCAGGATGTGCCGTTCGTTTTGCTCAATCGGGGAAGGAACGCCATAGGGCTTGTGGTTAAAGAAGGCCGTGAATTCGCCATGGTTGTTGATCGCGACCCCTTCGGAAAAATGCTTGCTCTCGCACACCCAGATGTCCAGCCACCGATTGATGACCAGATGATCAATCTGAGCGACCAGATCGCCGAATTCGACGCGTAGATCATGGATGATCGCCCAGTTAAGGGAATCTCCGTAGCGGACCTTCATTTCCTGCGTTGCCTCGCTTTCGCCACGAACCCCTGCCTTGATGTTGCGAACTTCCTGCTCGATCCGTTTGCGGATATCAGGAGTTGCTGACGGATGGGTGAGCAGCGCTTGCAGGATGTCGATGTCCGTCGTTTTGTCGTCGGCGTGCTTGATGATCATTGGCGATTCCGTAGGCAGTGTTGGATCGGTACTCTCGTCATCATATCCAATGTCATTGCGCTGCACTACGACCAATTCAACTCTCGTTGATTATCGAAATGCGTCCATAAAGGTCACATTTCGGCCGCGCAGGCTGGGGCGGGCTCCCTACCATGCGAGCCATGATGACTCACCCGCCTGTGGCCGCATTTCTGCTGCTGATTTCGTTTTCATGTAGTGCTGCTTGTTTCGAGCAGGCAGGGGCGCGCTATGGCGTTGCACCGTCCCTGCTGCAAGCCATATCAGCCGTTGAGTCAGGTAGTAATCCTCTGGCGCGAAACCGGAATCGGGATGGGTCGGAAGATCTCGGGCATATGCAGATCAATAGCCGCTGGTTGGGCGTGCTTGCCACCTACGGCATCGATCGCCAGCGTCTCCTTGATCCCTGCATCAACACCCATGTCGGTGCCTGGATATTGGCGCAGAACATCCGCCGTCATGGCTATGGATGGGATGCGGTCGGCGCCTACAACGCCCGGTCTCCGGTTAAACGAAATGCCTATGCCCATCGTGTGGCGGTCCGTCTCAAGCCATGGCGATCCTAAGGCGTGTGATGATCATCGTGGGTGCGATCCTCGCTCTGGTGGGCTGCAGCGCCTTACCCGAGGTTCCGCAACCGGAAACTATCCGCCATGGAATTGGCTGGATAAAGCGTCAGTTTTCGACATGCGAGAACTCGAGTTGCCCCCAATCAACGCAGAAGACGCTTGCGGTTGTCGAGTTTCCTCGCACGCCACCTTCGACATCGGTGCCACCGAAGGTCGAGCCGAATCCGCCTTCCAAGGAAGTGACATCAGAAGAGGTTGTCGAGCGGACGATCCGTTTCGAGTTCGGTAAAGCGCTTCCGACCGCGGCCGGCCTAAAAGCAATACTCGAACTTTTGCCTCTGGCCATCAAGGCGACTCGAATTGAGTTGATCGGTCGAACCGATGATGTTGGCCAGAAAGCCTACAACGACCGGCTCGCCAGGAAACGTGCCGAACATGTGCGCGACTGGCTGGTGATGCAGGGTATTCACGCGCCGATCGAGGTGCGTGCCGAGGGCATGTGTTGTTACCTGGATCCATCCCATACCGAAGTTGCACGTCGCCACAACCGACGTGTGGAAGTCCGCTTGGTGCATCGCGTCACACGACGGGATGTGGTCAGCAACAGCAAGGGAGTGCAATGACGTGAAGTTACCTCATACCCGCGGCTTCATCCGCGACATCGCCATCGCCGGTGGATTCATCGCCATCGGTGTCCTCGCCCCAGGATCGCCCATCCAGAACGGCTTTGAAGCCCATCTGGGCGGAATGTCCATGGGACTCGGTCTCGGATGGCTCATCAAGTGTTTCATCGACCTGCAAGGGAGTAGTCATGCAAAGCAATCGTAATTGGATCAAGGGCGCTCTAGCGCTTCTATTACTGGCCGCTGCCACAGGCGTGATGGCGGGAACCACGGGTACGGAATTCCAGAACCTCTATACCTGGCTCACAGGGCTTGTACAGGGCTATTTCGGCAAGGCCGCCGCCGTCGCCGCCATCGGTTTGGGCGCACTGTTTTCACTTGCGCGTCTCAATCCCATTGCCATTTTGTCGGGCATTGGCTTCGCGGTCTTCCTGCAGTACGCGCCGACAATTGCCTCGGGCATCCTGACCGCAACCGTCTGAGGTCGCAACCGGCATGGACGAGATCGGCTACATCCCCAAATCCCTCGAAGCGCAGGAGCGCTTCCTATGGTGGGACTTCGATCAGGCGATCCTGTTCCTGCTCGTCATGGGAATGGGGGTGGTCTCTGGCGCCATGCTGGCCGGGATGATCTTTGGCGGACTGGTGGCCTGGCAATACGGTCGACTCAAAACCGGGAAGCATCCCAAGTTTGCTCTGCACGCCCTTTACTGGTGGCTGCCGAGCTGGATCGTGATCCGTGCACGGGCGACACCGCCCTCGCATTACCGCTTCTTTTTGGGGTGAGGCATGAGGTTCAGCAAATTCACCGCCGATCGAGACAACCAGCGTAACGAGATCCTGTTCATGCGGATCGCGGTTGCGGGTCTGGTACTGGCCTTGCTCGCCAATGCGGGGGCCTCGTTCACCGTGGCCGGTTCGGAACGGACCATTCTGGTCCCCCCCGAAATCCATCAATCCTTCTGGGTGAACGGGCAGAAGGTCTCCGGGGAGTACTTGCAGGAAATGGCGTACTGGTACGCGGGGCTCGCCCTGAACATCACGCCGCATGTCGCGGATTTCCAGAAGAACCAATTCCTCAAGTATGCCGCCCCCAGCGAATACGGCCGACTGCAAGCCGAGTTCGGCGCCCGGACGGAATTCATTCGCAAGAACAATGCAGCAACCCAGTTTTCGACTCAGGCCATGACGCTGGATGAAGGCGCCATGAAAGTTGCGCTCTCCGGCGTACTGCAAACCTGGGTCAGTGACAAGAAAGCCGCCGAGAAGCAAACCACTTACGTCGTCGGCTTTCGCTATCTCAACGGGAGACTCCATGTATCCGAGTTCAAGGAAACCAGCGATCAGGATCCGTTCGGCATCGCGAGCAACGCCAACAATGGTCAAGTCACTGGTACTGGCACTGCTCCTCGGTAGCGCCAGTCTGGCGGCTAACGCGGGGCAAACGCTGGAGGGCAGTCCGGATGATGGACTGACCGCCACCGTGTCACGCTCCGAGCCCAACCTGATCCGGATCGAGGGACGCAAGATCCGTCGTATTCAAGGCGTCGAGGGTGAGTTCCAGGTGAACCCCGACAAAGACAGCGGAGTCGCCTATGTGAAGCCGACCTCCGATAAATCGTTCCTGAGCCTGTTTGTCGCGGACGATGCCGGTCGTCACTGGAAATTGAATCTCAAGGTCGCTGACGTGCCGGCAGAGACCATCGTGATTCGTGATCGCAGTCGTCTGCGTCAGGAAACCAAGGCGTTTGCAGCGGATGAATCGCGCAATACGGCGATCCGGCGCGTATTGATGGCCTTGGCGCGCGATGCCGAACCGGAAGACATGACCGCCAGGGACACCCTGGAGATCGTTCCTCTTTGGAATGAGGCCCGCTTTGTTCTGGTGAGAACCCTGGACGGCACGTTACTCGGCGAAAAGTATCAGCTGACCAACGTTTCCAAGACACGCATGGTGATCGACGAGCGCGAGCTCTATCGCCGTGGCGTGCTCGCCGTCATGGTGGAATCGCTAGAGCTGGAACCCGGTGAAGCAACTCAGGTCATGGTGGTGCTGGAGGGGCGCGATGGCTGAATCGCCCACCCCGCGACTCACCGGGGCGATTGCCCGCTTGTCGCCCAAACATCGTCAATACCTCATTCTCGGTTTGGCGGTGCTGAGCTTTCTGCTGCTGGTGTTGGGTGGCGTAGCCATCTGGGATAAGCCGGTTCAGTTACCCCAGGGAAGCCCGCAGGCTCGGCCGCAACCCATGCCGATCGCCACGCCGGGTGCCCAGGCCGACCCGCGCGACATCTGGATGAGCAAGAGCGCAGAACAGATGCGGCAGATGGAAGACATGATCCAGGGACTCCGTCAGCAGGTCGACATACTCGACAAGAAACCGGCTACCGTGATCCCGCCGGCACTGGCGTTGCCACCCCAGCCGGTGCCCATGCCGTCCCAGGCACCCGCCCTCACGCTTCTGCCTCCACCTTTGCCAATACCCGCAGGGGGTGCTCAAGAGAGTCGCTCCATGGACCCGCCAGGGCCACCAAGATCACCCGGAATTGCCTCCTTTGAGGTGAGCGATGCCCGCGTGGTGACATCGGAGACAGCACCCAAGGGGGACACCAAACGCGATAGTCGCAGTTACGTCCCATCGGGCTCGTTTTTCCGGGCAGCATTACTCGGGGGCCTTGATGCGCCGACCGGTGGTCAGGCACAGAGCAACCCGCATCCGATCCTGATGCGGGTTCAGGACAATGCCTTCCTGCCCAATCGCTACCGCTTCAAGATCAAGGAATGTCTGGCACTGGGCGCCAGTCACGGCGACATCAGCTCGGAGCGAGCCTACATCCGGCTGGAATCGCTCTCCTGCGTTCGTCATGATGGCAAAGCCATCGATGTACCGGTCAAGGGTTATGTCGTGGGTGAGGACGGCAAGGCCGGGATGCGCGGTCGGTTGGTAAGCAAGCAAGGGCAGGTCCTCGCCAATGCGCTTGTGGCAGGAATCGGCGCCGGCATAGGTCAGGCTTTTCAGCAAAGCGCGACTACGGTATCGACTAATCCGCTCGGTTCCGTCGGCACCGTCGATCCCGGAAAACAGTTTCAAGCCGGGATTGGTACGGGGGTAGGCAAGGCGCTGGATCGTCTTTCCCAGTACTACATCACGCTTGCCGAGAAGATGTTTCCGATCATCGAAGTCGATGCCGGACGCACGGTCGACGTGGTGTTCACGAAAGGTTTTTCGCTGGAGTCCGAAGCGGGTGGAACGGACCCCGATACCTATACCGACATCTGGCGCCGGGGCAGGGAAGTGCAGAAGAAGCCCCTTGAGCCCTGAGTACAAGTGCTACCCATTGAATCCTACTAACCCATAGAACCTGATCAGGAGTGCGACATGCCAATTAAATATTCACTGGCCCTGCTGGGGCTGACCATCTCGATGGCGGCCTCGGTGTTCGCCGCCGATGAACCGGCCGAGGTGCTTGCCGCACGACTCAAGGAAATGTATCCGGCCACACACGTCGATCGCGTCCAGCGCTCGGAAATTCCGGCTCTGTTCGAAGTCGTCATGGGCAAAAACGCTGCCTACACCGATATCACCGGACGTTACTTCGTATTCGGTCATCTCTTCGACATGAAGGAACAGCGCGACCTCACAGCCGATCGGGTCGAGAAGGCGGCCCGGATAGCGTTTGGCGAATTGCCGCTGGCGGATGCCATCAAGACCGTTCGAGGCAAAGGAGAGCGGGTACTGGCGGTTTTCTCCGATCCGGATTGTCCGTATTGCCGTCGGCTGGAAGCCGAACTCGTCAAGCTCGACAACATCACGCTTTATACCTTTCCCTATCCGCTGGAAGGCCTGCACGCCGAAGCCAAGGACAAGTCGATTGCGGTTTGGTGTGCGGCCAATCGGTCACAGGCCTGGGCCGATTTGATGAAGTCCGGCAAAGCCCCGGTGAGCCGTACTTGCGATCATCCGATCGAGCGAAATATCCAGCTCGGCCAACGCCTGGGTATTCAAGGTACGCCCACCCTGCTGTCAGCCGATGGCCGTACCTTGCCGGGAGCCGCACCCAAGGATCGCATTGAGCAGTGGCTGATGGAGGGTGGTCGATGAAATCCATCAGCGGGTTGGTATTCCCGATCGTGCTCATGCTGACCGGTTGCGCGGGATCGATGACCGGACTGGACGGGCAAGGGGGGTTCTCCTGCAAGGCACCGGACGGGATTTCCTGCGCCTCCTTGTCGGGCGTCTATGCCAATGCCGTGCAGAACAATTTGCCAGGGCAACGACCGACAGCGAAACCCGAAAAAGCGGCTGAGGCGGTTGCCAGGATCGATTCAGTTGCTCCTCGCTCCAGTGATCCGATACGTAGTGCCCAGAAAGTACGCCGGGTTTGGTTCGCCCCATGGGAAGACGAGGACGAGGTGCTCCACGATCAGGCGTATGCCTATCTGGTCATCGATCCCGGTCGCTGGCAGATTGAGCATTCGCGTCGCAAGGCGACGGAAGGGTACCGGCCTGTGATGCCACCCACCTTGCCGTCCAATATGCTCGCCCCGCGAGCAACAAATGCTGGCGATCGCCAATCGCTGCAAATGGGGCGAATGAACTCAACTCCCGGTGCGCCGCCATCGGTGAATGCCGCCGGTGCTCAGCCCCTGCGCTCGTTGCCCACCGTTCCGACTGAGGTTGAGTGATGGGATTCGCCGACCTGTTGCGGGACGCCTTTCTGCCCGAGCGTGGGGCGGAAGCTGATCGCCTTCCTAGACGCCTCCTGCAAGAGATTTCACAGATGCCGCGCCTGACGGGAATTCTTCCCTATCTGGCCTGGCAGGAGGACGCACGGATCTTCGCACTGGACCAAGGGGGATTCGGCGAGCGCGAGGAACACGCCATCGGATTTTGTATCGAGACACTGCCCCAGACCGGCGCCAACGACGAAATGGAGAAAGTGCTGGCCAGTCTGTTTGTGTCTTGCCCGCCAGGAACGGGTATCCAAGCATCGCTGTACGGAAGTCCGCACATCCTCCCCACACTTAAGAATCAGGCCAATCTGCTGCCGGCTTCCGAATTCGATGACGGCGAGGATGGGATTCAGCGGCGACACAGCAACATATTTCGACTTCTGGCACGACGCCGGATCGATCACTACATGAAGGGCACCAGTGAATCGATCTTTGGTCACCAAACCTACCTGCTACGGGATTTCCGTTCCGTCATTTCGGTCACGTTGCCTCTGGATCCCGAGCTACCGGCCGATGTCGACGAGGCACTGCGCATTCGGGAAAGCATTCACGCCACCCTGAAGTCGGCTCACTTACCAGGGCATGACTGGGGACCGGATGACTTGCTCAACTTTGTGGCTGACTTCTTCGATCACTCCCGGCTGTTTTCCGGGAGCACGGTAACGCCTATCGGGTGGAATGCCGATCAACCCTTGCGCAAACAGATCTCGAATTTGGAAATCGCCTCGCGGGTAGGGGATGGCGACATCCGCTTTCGAAAGGCCGGTGGAGACGAGTCTGTCCTGCAGCTGTTTTCGGTACGCCAGTATCCGCGCTACTTCCGGTTGTCCGGGATGAACTACCTGATCGGCGACCCCTACCAGCTGGCCTTGGCCATGCCGTGTCCCTTCATCATCACGATGGGGGCGGTTGCACTCGAATACGAGTCGGCGCGGACACGGGCTCAGATGAAAGCGGCACGGGCCACCCAAAGCGCGGGGTCCTACCTCGCTCACTTTCAGCCTGACCTGCAGGAACGCAAGCGCGACTGGGACATGGTGCTGAAGACGTTCGATAGCGGGCGGACAGTGGTTGGAATGTATCACCAGGTTTGTCTGGTCTCGCGCGTGGAGGACGCGTCGCGTAGCGAGCACTCGGTGCGTGCTGTCTGGCGTGCCCGCGGCTTTGATCTGACCAAGGATTTCTACCTGCAGCATCAGGCGCTGACGGCGACCTTGCCGATGACGCTCTCACCTTCGTTGCAAAACGACTTGCGTCAGTTCGGCCGCATCAATACCAAAACCGCCGACAACGCGGTGATGACGTCCCCGCTGATCGCCGAATGGAAAGGCACCCAGACACCGGTCATGACCCTGTTTGGCAGGCGTGGTCAGATCATCGGCTTCGATCTGTTCGACAACACGGGGGGCTGTAGGTGGCGGCCGTTTACTGGCGATACACGGCGGCATTGCGGCAACCAGGTGTGCTGACGGTTACCGTGGCTACGTAAATTGATGTTGTAGTGAAGCCTGGAAGTGTTTCGCCATCGGGGGTGTTGGAAGGAGCCCGA
>CAISUK010000108.1 GCA_903888645.1 uncultured Pseudomonadota bacterium
AGTGTTGAGGCGGCTGGCATTGCGTAGCTCGAAGTCAAATCGTCAGAACCTTGTGTTTGTCATAGATCGCCACCGGAAAATTCCGGACGGCGGGTGGCGGCGTGTGTCTAAACTTCAGGCCAATCTAAATCAAGAGCAGGTGTTTCAGACGCTCAAGGCGCGCCTCAAGCCCGTTTGCCACCGCACCCTGCGCCGGCAAGTCACGGCCTACATTCCCTACACCAAGCGCCTGCCGCTGGTGGAGGAATTCACTCCCGAGGAAAGTGAGGACCGCCTTTATCAGTTGGTGTCTGAATACCTGCAACGGGACAATCTCCAGGCACTGCCAGTCAGTCAGCGGTCCCTGATGACGCTGGTGCTGCGCAAGCTGCTGGCCTCATCCACTTTCGCCATTGCCGGCGCGCTAACCTCGATATCCAACCGACTCAAAACCAAGCTGCACAAGCAGCCAGCGCTGGATGTTGCTGCATCGCTGGAAGACGAACTGGATCAGGACTACGAGGCCCTCGATGAAACCGCCGAGGAATGGGCGGACGATGACCCCGTTAAACTTCTTACTGAAGCCGACCGCCGGGCCCTTGAGCAGGAAATCGCCGACCTCGACGCCTTCGCCCAATTGGCCGCTTCCATCGAACACAACGCCAAGGGCAAGGCGCTTCTCAAAGCGCTCGACATCGCTTTTGCCAAGGCGCAGGAGATCGGGGCAGCGCAGAAAGCCATCATCTTCACCGAATCGCGCCGCACCCAAAGCTACTTGCTGCGGGTGCTGGCGGATAGTCCGTTTCGTGATGGCATCGTCCTGTTCAACGGCTCGAATACCGACGACGGCTCCAAGCTAATTTATAGCCAATGGCTGGAGCGCCATCAGGGCAGTGATCGCATCACCGGCTCGCGGACCGCCGACATGCGCTCGGCGCTGGTCGATTACTTCCGTGAGCAGGGTCGCATCATGATCGCCACCGAGGCTGGCGCCGAGGGCATCAACCTCCAGTTCTGCTCGCTGGTGGTGAACTACGACCTGCCCTGGAACCCGCAGCGCATCGAGCAGCGTATCGGCCGCTGCCATCGCTACGGGCAGAAGCACGATGTCGTGGTGGTGAACTTCCTCAACCGGAAGAATGCCGCCGATCAGCGCGTCTTCGAGCTGCTGTCGGAAAAATTCCAGCTCTTCGAGGGCGTTTTCGGTGCCAGCGACGAAGTGCTTGGTGCCATCGAATCCGGCGTCGATTTCGAGAAGCGCATCGCCGCTATCTACCAGAACAGCCGCAAGCCGGATGAAATCGCCTCCGCCTTCAACCAGCTCCAGCTCGAACTGAGCCTGGAGATCAACGAGTCAATGACGCGCACGCGCCAGCAACTACTGGAAAACTTCGATGACGAGGTACGCGAGAAACTCAAGGTACGCGACGAAGCCTCCCGGGCCTACCTCAACCGCTATGAGCGCCTGCTCATGCAGCTCACGCGGCATGAACTGGACGGCCAGGCCGAATTTCTGGGGGACGCCTCGTTTCGTCTTGCAGCGAACCCGTTTCCGGATCAGGCCGGCGCTATTCCTCTGGGCCTTTACGAACTGCCGCGTCGTTCCGGAGAGGCGCATCTTTACCGCCTGAATCACCCCTTGGCCGAACGCATTGTCGCGCAAGCGAAGGGGCGCGAACTGCCACCGGCAGAAATTCAGTTCGATTACGGCCAGCACGATGGCAAGGTGACAACGCTTGAGCCTTTCATCGGCAAAGCCGGCTGGCTTGGGCTGTCATTGTTCAGCGTCGAATCTCTCGACCAGGCGGAAGATCATCTGATTTTTTCGGCCATCACCGACGATGGCACATCACTGGATGAAGAGGTTGCGCAGCGGCTCTTGACCCTGCCTTGTGCTTCCGCCCCACATCCTTTACCAGAAGGGGCCAAGGTGGATTCGGCGCTCGATACCTTTACCCAATGCCGCCAAACAGCCATCCAGCGCGACATCTCCGAACGCAATGCACGGCTCTTCGAGACCGAAGCTGACAAGCTCGACGGTTGGGCGGACGATTTGAAGATGGGGCTGGAACGGGAAATCAAGGAAATCGACCGCCAGATCAAGGAAACGCGCCGCGCTGCCACGACCGCCCTGACGCTGGAGGAAAAGCTCGCAGGGCAGAAGCAGATCAAGACCCTCGAAGCCCAGCGCAATCAGAAGCGTCGATCGTTGTTCGATGCCCAGGACCAGGTGGACAGGCAGCGCGAGGAGTTGATTGCGGTCATCGAAGGCAAACTAGTCCAGACTAGGACAATGCAACCGTTGTTCATGCTGCGCTGGGTGCTTCTCTGATGAGCTCATCTGGTGAACCTTTGAATCGATACGCTTGCGATGTCGTTCGACAATCGTTCCTAAGGAGACGCTGTAAGCCTGATGGAATGCACAGCAAGCTAAATTTGCGGCCCAAAGATGAAAGTTAAGTTTTTCCCCTCTCTATTGATATTTCTCAGTTCCTACTTCCCATTGGCGCTGATCTTCATCATCAAGGACATTGATCCGGGTACTTGGCTCCCGGCACATCCAACGATAGCAGCGCTCGTTGCCGGTGTTGCTTGCATTTCTTGCCTGATTGTCTTGTTGGTTGCTAACAGAATCGACGGCGGGCTTCCAGTGCGCATAACAAAGGTATCGAACAAGTCCGGAGATATGTTTACCTACACAATCCCTTACATGATTTCGTTTTACAACTTCAATCTTGGAGATTGGAAGACTTTGTTTAGTCTGCTTATCTTTATGATTTTGATGTTTGCTCTTGCATATAGAACCCAGAATATCATGGTAAATCCAGTCCTCGCTCTTGCGGGTTTCGGCCTATACGATTGCCAATTCAAGGACGGCTCGCGTGAAGTCCAGGGGTTGTTGATTTCGAAACATGAATTTGAAATTGGCGATACTTGCTTCGTCCAAAGGCTTTCCGCTTTTCTCTATTTCGCCACTGACATTCAATCCAAAGGGGAAAAACAATGACGACAGCGGCAAGAAAACTCAAGCAGCTTCGACAGGCAGAACTCAAGCCGTGGATGGCTAGCATGTGGCTCGTGAAGAGGCGCCTTGATATTCAGAAGATCGCTCATTATTCCGTGCTTCGTGTCGATCTGGATAAGAAGCTGCAAGCAAAGCTTAAGCGGACAGTTATAGAGCGTGTTCAGGGGAAAGAATACAAGCTCGATGAATATGACTTCCTCACTGCGGATCAAGACGACAGGCTACTTACAATCAACGCGTCAGATACAGACTTTTCAAAGGTTCAAACTGAAGTTGATAAGGGACTGGCAAACAAGAAAGTTGAGCAATATGAGGATCTGCTCGACTCATGGGCTCTCGTCGTCAAACTGGCCCATGACGGCAACGCTGTTTATGGTGTCCGAAAAATCAACAAATTTACACAAGCAACCAAAGTTAGTTCAGTCTCTTACTTCCTATTCGAAGACAAAAAACTTGTCGACTTGGAGGATAAGAAGATATTCACTCTTGATACGCATATTGATTTCTTTGTCTACGATGGCACTGCGTTCATCACGAACAAAAAGGAGTTCGAGAGCGTAATGAATTTCCGCGAAGGCATGGAAAAGAATCGAGACGACGTGCTGGCCGAATTCGTCGATCTAAAAGTGTTTTCAGATGTCGATCCGATTCGAAATGCCGTCGGTGCCAATCTCCATCTTCTGAGAAGGATTTCCGCCATTCAGAAGAGTGGGTACTACAAAGACCAGACATTTCTAGCGAACCTGATCAAGCTGAACCACTCAGAGGGGTGGGGACTGATTATTGAAGATGGGAAAATAGTCGTGGACGAGGCGAACGTCGATCTCGTACTCACGCTACTCAACAACAG
>CAISUK010000109.1 GCA_903888645.1 uncultured Pseudomonadota bacterium
GCGAATCCGCTGCTGGTATCGGTGCGCTCCGGCTCGGCAATGTCGATGCCGGGCATGATGGATACCATCCTCAACCTCGGCCTCAACAAGACCACGCTGCAGGGCTTGATCGCCCAGACCGGCAACGAGCGCTTCGCGCATGATGCGCACCGTCGCTTCATCCAGTTGTTCGGCAAGATCGCGCTGGGGATCGCCGACGAGCCTTTCGACGCCGCCATGGCGACCATAAAGCGGCGGGTCGGCGCGGCCCAGGATGTGGATCTGACGACAGCCGATCTGGCGGAATTGTCCAACCAGTTCGCCGCCATCGTGCTGCAGCACACGGGCAAGCCCTTCCCGGAAGATCCCTACGAGCAACTCGAAATCGCCATCGCGGCGGTGTTCCGTTCGTGGAATGGCAAGCGCGCCATCGACTACCGCAAGCAGTTCCGCATCACGCCGGAGATGGCTAATGGCACGGCGGTGAACATCGTCACCATGGTTTTCGGCAACATGGGCAACGACTCCGGTACCGGCGTCGGCTTTACCCGCAACCCAGGCACCGGCGAGAACATCATCTACGGCGAATACCTGATCAATGCGCAGGGCGAGGACGTGGTCGCGGGTATCCGCACACCCAAGCCGCTCGCCGAGATGGAGCAGGAAATGCCGGAGATCTACCTGCAACTGATCGAACTGCACAATCGCCTGGAATCGCATTACAAGGAAGTCCAGGACTTCGAATTCACCATCGAGCGGGGCCGACTGTTCTGCCTGCAGACGCGCAACGGCAAAATGAACGCCCGGGCGCTGGTCCGTACCTCGGTCGAGATGGTCAAGGAAGGTCTCATCGACAAGGAGCGGGCGCTACTGCGGGTCGATCCGGCCATGCTCGAACAATTGCTGGTGCCGCAACTGGCGCCCGATTTCCACGGCAAGCCACTCGCAACCGGTCTGCCGGCATCTCCGGGAGCCGCTTCCGGGCGCATCGTTTTCGACGCCGACACGGCAGAGGCCCGCGGCAAGGCTGGCGAAAAGATCATCCTCTTGCGCGCCGAAACCAAGCCGGAGGACATCCATGGTTTCTTCCAGGCGCAGGGCATCCTGACCAGCCGCGGCGGCAAGACTTCCCACGCCGCCGTGGTCGCGCGCGGCATGGGCAAGGCCTGTGTTTCGGGTTGCGAAGCGATCCAGATCGACGATCACGCGCGTCGCGCCGTCATCGGCGAAACGACGCTGCACGAAGGCGATGTCATTACCATCGACGGTGGCACCGGCAAGGTTTATGCGGGCGAAGTGCCCACGGTAGAAGCTACTTTTTTCCCGGAAATGGAAACCCTGCTCAAGTGGGCCGATAGCGTGTCCCGGATGCAGGTGATGGCTAACGCCGATACGCCCGACGATGCCGCCCGCGCCCGCGCCTTCGGCGCCATGGGCATCGGCCTGTGCCGCACCGAGCGCATGTTCAACAGCACCGAACGGCTGCCCATCGTCCAGGAAATGATCCTGGCGGAAACCCCCGACGAGCGTCAGTCTGCGCTGGACCGTTTGCTGCCGATTCAGCGCTCCGACTTCAAAGGCATTTTCAAGGCGATGAAAGGCCTGCCCGTGACGGTGCGCCTGCTCGATCCGCCGATGCACGAATTCCTGCCGACGGCGGCGCAACTGGAACTGGAGATCGCGCACCTGCACCACTTGCGCGATTCCATCAAGGCGCTGGAAGAGCTGCCGGAAACCCTCAAGCTGCTCAATCCCAAGCTATACCAGCAATATGCCGACGGCTTGACCAGGCTGTCGACAGGGCTGAAGGAGTTCAAGGACAACCACCTTGAGGAAGATGTCATCCACAAGAAGGAGAAGATCCTCAAGAAGGTCCGCGCGCTTTCCGAAGTGAATCCCATGCTCGGGCATCGCGGTGTGCGTCTCGGCATCTCCTATCCGGAAATTTATTCCATGCAGATTCAGGCGATCCTGGAAGCGGCGGCGCAATGCGCCCGGGAAGGCCTTGTCGTACATCCGGAAATCATGGTACCGCAGGTGGCCACTGTCGAAGAGTTGAAGCGCATCCACGGCTATGTCAAACGCTTGCACAAGGTGGTCGAACTGACCCATGGCATCAACGTCGGCGTCAAGTTCGGCAGCATGCTGGAAGTCGTTCGCGCCTGTCTGCGCTCCGGACGGATGGCCGAGATGGCCGAATTCTTCAGCTTTGGCACCAACGACCTGACCCAGGCGACTTTCTCCTTCAGCAGAGAAGACGCGGAGAACAAGTTCCTGCCCGCTTACATCGAGACAGGCATCCTTGAGGACAATCCGTTCGAAGTGCTGGACCTGAAGGGTGTCGGCGAGCTGATGAAGCTAGCGGTCGCGGAAGGCCGCAAGACCCGGCCGGATCTGAAAGTCGGCATCTGCGGCGAGCATGGCGGCCACCCTGCTTCGATCCATTTCTGCCACAAGATCGGGCTGACCTACGTCTCCTGCTCAGGCCCGCGGGTGCCGATTGCGCGGCTGGCGGCGGCGCAGGCGCAACTCAAGGAGCCCAGCTGAATCCCGCTGAAAGAAGCTCAAAGGCTACAGAAGGTCAGCTCAAACACAACGTCAACGTCTGCCTGGCGGGGCCGCAACTCCCCGTCAGACATGGTGAAGCGGATGTTGATGGCGTATTTGTTGGCACTGATTTCGGGAATGTAGGGGTCGCCGCGGCTGAGGCGCAGACGCAGCATTTGCGAGGAACGTCCGGCCAGCATCAGCTGGTAGGCGCCATGGACGGCTAGCTGGTGTTCGGGGCGCCCTGAGGCGCGCAGCAGGCGCAGGACGATGGTCAGGCCCTGCCGGATTGGCTGCAGGGGCGAGAGCCAGGCGTCGATATCGCGCTGACGCATGGCGCTGTCCCGGTGTAACCAGAAATGGTATGACGGCAGATCGAACTCGCAAACGCCGCCGGGTATGGCGGCGCGGTTCTTGATGCTCATCAGCCATTCATTCTCGCGCAGATGCTGACCGGTCTTGCCATGCAGAGCCAACAACGAGGCGCTCGCCTGCTCGATTTCGTAAAGAGCGCCGGATAGCGCATCCTCGGAAATTTCGGGGTTGTTGCGGAACGACAAAAGAATCTGGCGCTGCCGTTCAAGTTCCTGAACGAGATCGAATTTGAGATCTGCGCGTCCAGCCACCTCAAGAATTTCGAATAGCGTGACGAGGGTAACGTGGTGCTCCTCGGGACCTTCCGCTGCCGCAAAATAGGCGGCTTTGTCGAATAGGTCTTCGAGCCGCAGCAGCGTGCGAATGCGCTCGTTCAGCGGATATTCGTAGGTGATCACACGCTGGCCAATGGTGAAAGGTCGGGCAATTCTGAACGATTCGCCGGCAAATCTCAAC
>CAISUK010000110.1 GCA_903888645.1 uncultured Pseudomonadota bacterium
ATGGCATCAAGAACAGGAACTGCTCACGTCGTCACCACGATACGCCGGTACAAAGATCGGGTCTATTGCACCCATTTGTTGCGCCGCAGCTACCGTGAGGACGGCAAGGTCAAGAACGAAACGCTAGGCAACTTGTCGCACCTGAATGACTCTTTGATTGATCTGATTCGCCGCTCCCTGAAGGGGGAGACCTTTGTGTCTACAGATCAGGCCTTCGAGATTTCCTCCTCCCGCGCCCACGGTCATGTGCAAGCTGTCTCTTTGGCCATGCAGCGCCTGGGCTTTGCCTCACTGCTAGCCACCAAGGCCTGCCCTGAGCGCGATCTGGTGTGCGCCATGGTGGCCTCACGCATCATCTGCCCGGCCACCAAGCTGGCCACCACGCGCCTGTGGCACACCAGCACCCTGGCCACTGAGTTTGGCGTGGCTGGTGCCACTGAGGATGACCTGTACGCCGCCATGGACTGGTTGCTGGTCGGCCAGGACCGCATTCAAAAGAAGTTGGCAGCGCGTCACCTCAAAGAAGATGCCCTGGTGCTGTACGACCTCTCATCGAGCTACTTTGAGGGCTCGCACTGCCCTCTGGCCAAGTTGGGCTACAGCCGAGACGGCAAACGCGGCACCCTACAGGTCAACTACGGGCTGCTCACCGATGAGCGGGGCTGTCCGGTGGCGATCTCGGTGCACGAGGGCAATACCTCAGACAGCACGACTTTCCTGCCCGAGGTCACGCGCCTGCGCGAGCAGTTTGGCATCAAGCAGATGGTGATGGTGGGCGACCGGGGCATGATTTCGCAAAAGGCCATCGATGCGATGAGCCAGGATGGCGATGTGGCCTGGATCACCGCGCTGCGCAATTCGTCTATTCGCACCCTGGTGGAGCAGGGACAGGTGCAGATGGGCTTGTTCGATGAGCGCAATTTGCTCGAAATCAGCAGCCCGGATTTTCCCAATGAGCGTCTGGTGGCTTGCCGCAACCCGGAGTTGGCCAAGTTGCGGGCACACACCCGAGAGGATTTGCTGGCAGCCACTGAGAAGAATCTACAGAAGATCAAAGTCAGAGTGGATGCGGCCAAGCTGGTGGGTGCGGACAAGATTGGCGTCGCGGTGGGTAAAGTCATCAACCAGTACAAGGTGGCCAAGCATTTTGAGCTGCTGAT
The DNA here is from genome assembly GCA_903888645.1 of uncultured Pseudomonadota bacterium. GTDB lineage: Bacteria > Pseudomonadota > Gammaproteobacteria > Burkholderiales > Rhodocyclaceae > CAISUK01. The sequence continues at coordinate 1,161 of CAISUK010000110.1, forward strand.
CACCGATGACGGCTTCACGTTCACACGCAAATTAGACAGCATTGCCGCTGAGGCGGCGTTGGATGGGCTGTACATCATTCGCACCTCGGTGCAGGCCCAGCGCATGGATGCGCCCACCTGTGTGCGCACCTACAAGTCACTGGCGCAGGTGGAGCGGGCGTTTCGTTCGATCAAGACGATGGATTTGAAGGTGCGCCCGATTCATCACCATCTGGAGGGGCGGGTACGGGCGCATATTTTTCTGTGCATGCTGGCCTACTACGTGGAGTGGCATATGCGCCAGGCCTGGGGCGAGTTGCTGTTTGCCGATGAGGACAAAGAAGCCAAGCTCACGCGCGATCCGGTGGCACCAGCCAAGCGTTCGCAGGCGGCGATGGACAAGGTGCTCAGTCGCACTCTGGAGGATCGCTCGCCGGTGCATAGCTGGCACACATTGATGGCTGAGCTGGCCACCATTGTGCGCAATACCTGTCGCACGCCCGCCAGTGCAACTGATGCTCCTGCCTTTGAGATCACCACCAGCCCCAACGAGAAGCAAATGCGGGCGCTGGAGCTGATCGCTCAGATCAAAATGTAGACAGAAACCGGAACCTCGATTTGGTAGTCTTTCATTGGGGAAACTCGGCTTTTTGGGGGAAGAACTTCAGGTTAAACCACAGCCACGCAGAATCAGCGACACCACATGTTCGGTGGCGCGGGCGTGGTCGGTCGCGCTCAGCTCGGGACGACCGAGCACGGCGCTCACTTGGACATCGAAGTCGGCGTAGGTCTGGGTCGCAGCCCAGATCGTGGCGACTCTTACGCCATGGCGGTCTATAAGTCCTTCGTCAGGTTCGGCAAGCCGTCCGCGCAATGGGCGCTCGGCGGGATCAACCAGGGGGCGGCCAACGTGCGGCCGGAGTGGCAATGACGATCAATAAGCTCATTTGTTTTTTCAAAGGCTGCATCCCGACTGATTGTTTTGTCGGGACTGAGTTCGAGGGAGTAAATGTGTATTGCAGTCGGTGCTACAGGCCGATAGGTGACGATAATTGGATTGATCGCTATTCCAAAATCCAAGGAATTTTAGACAGAAAGCCCGTATGAACCTTCGCTCTTACTTCCAGCGCGTCTCAGCCGCATTGAAGCAGGCGAAAGAAGCCTGGCGGTCTCAGCCGATC
>CAISUK010000111.1 GCA_903888645.1 uncultured Pseudomonadota bacterium
CTTGTCAACGCAGCGCATGAACAGTCCGAAGATGATGCCCGTGGTTCTGGCCTTGAATGGCGCCGGTTATCGGACCGAGTTGCCGGTCACAGGCGCATGGCCGGCCCAGGGCGCGACCGGCTCAGCGCCCGTAGCGCCGACGCAACCCAGCGCCGCCGCAGCCAGCCCATCAGTTCCCATGATGAGCGTCAGTGCAGCCGCTCCCGTGAGCTTTTGGCTGGCGCTGGCAGGCGCGCTGTTTGGCGGCTTGATATTGAACCTCATGCCCTGCGTGTTCCCGGTGCTCGCGATCAAGCTCGTCAACTTTGCCCAGCACGCCAACGACCATAGACGCCATCGCGTCAGCGGCATGGCCTACAGCGTGGGTGTGGTGTTGAGCTTTGTCGCGCTCGGTGCGCTGATGCTGGCTCTGCGCGCCGCGGGCGAGAGCCTGGGCTGGGGTTTTCAGTTGCAAAACCCCTGGGTCGTGGCGGCGATGGCGGCGCTGTTCACGCTGCTGGGCTTGAACCTGTCCGGCATGTTTGAATTCGGTCAGATGCTGCCCACTTCGGTGGCGTCTATGCAGGCATTGAGGTTGTTCTTGATGGTGTTGAAGTCACCGTTGTAGTCGTCCGTGATGGCCTCGGGGATGTTCCCCTTGCTGATGCGGTCGACGTAGTCGGCGGCCACGTTCAGCGGGCCGATGACGGCGTCGAGGGTCTGGTTGACGCCTTCGACGATCTTGCGGTAATCGCCGAGATGCTTGGAGGCGTCGGCTCGGGTAGCCAGCTTGCCATCGACGGCGGCCTTGGCCAGCAGGTTGGCATCGGCGACGAGCCCGTTGATGGCGGTGATGGCCTGGTTGAGGTTGTTCTTGAGGGTGTTGAAATCGCCGTTGTAGGTGTCGACGATCTTCGGCGGAATGTCGCCCTTGGAGATGCGGTCGACGTAGTTGGCGGCAACGTTCAGGGGGCCGATGACGGAATCGAGGGTATCGTTTACGCCCTTGACGATCTTCTGGAAGTCGCCCTGATGCTTGGACGCATCGGCGCGCGTCGCCAGTCTGCCGTCGACGGCGGCTTTCGCCAGTCGGTTGGCGTCGGCAGTCATCGCCTGGACCGCCTGCTGCACGCTGGCGACGGCTCGGACCACTTCACCGACTTCGTCCTTGCTGTCGGAGGACAGCTGGAAATTGAAATCCCCCACCGCCATCTTCTTCGCCGCAGCAACTGTCGTGTTGACCGGGCCGGTAATGCTGCGGGTGATCAGCCAGGCAATCGCCGCAGTCAGCAGCAACGCAATGACGGCAAGAATTTCCAGTAGATGGGACGCGCTGGTTGCCGCGGCTTCGGCATCGGCGCCGTCCTTTTCCACCAGTTCGGTCTGGAAATCATTCAGCGCAGTAATCGCAGCCACGTATTCGTTCAGGCTCGTGCGCAATCCGCCCTGCATCAAGGCGACGAAGTCGCTCTGCTTGGCGTTGGCCTTGATCAATTCGATGGCCTTGTCCTGGTTGGCCACATAGACTTCCCGGGCGGCCTTGACTTTATGCAGCAGATCCTTGCCCTTGTCGCTAGTGATCGACTTATCCAGTTTGTCGAGTCGATCAAGGATGATCTTGCGTTGCTCGGCCACGGCATCGAGCGATTTCTGCCGCTCGACATCGCTGTAGAGGTAGGCATTGCGCAACTGGCGGGCGATCTGGCCAATCGCATCGACGATGTCATTGGCCGCCACGGTCTTGGGAAACTTATCCTTGACCAGATCATGAACTTCATCATTGAGTCCCGAAATACGGGTCACGCCGACAACCGAGACGACGACCAGCAATGCCAGGGTGATCGCAAAGCCGATCGCGAGCCTGACGCCGATTTTGAGATTGTTCAACATGATTGGATTCCTTTCTGCTTCGAAATAACTACGGACAATCGATGGCTCAGCGGCTGTTCGCCGTAGAGGCCAGTAAATCGTTTTCCCGACGCCCCGCCAACGCCGTCAGCGTCGGTACATCGAGAATCAGCGCCACATCGCCGGACCCAAGGATGGTCGAGCCGGAGATGCCGCGCAGGTTGCGAAACAGCGTGCCGAGCGGCTTGATCACCGTC
>CAISUK010000112.1 GCA_903888645.1 uncultured Pseudomonadota bacterium
CCAAGCAACCCCCCCTCCCCTCTTCCCGGCAAGGATTTACGCCCCGAAGCACCGCCCGCACCGGTTCCCGGGAGTCAACCCATCATATACCATAATGTCAAAACTCTTTAGAAATGTCCCCCTGTTAACTCACGAAAGAATGTCCCCTTTGTTGTTGGTTTTTTGTTCTTCGGCTTCCCCGGCTGGCGGAGCGGGATGCAGGGAGGCCTGAGCGTAGCGAAGGCTGACCGGAGTCCCGCTCCGCCAGCCGCGCCGCGCGGCCTTTTGCTTTTATCCCGCTCCAAAACTTGCGCCCCGTTCCCACTCCATCCCGCCGCCATGGATGGCCAGCCGTCGTCGGCTTCTTCGGTTTCGCTTTTACCTTCGGCTGTCGCTTCACTGGCTGCGGCTTCCGCATGGCCCCGGCTGGCAGGGCACGCCACTTCAAGCGCCGGCCGCAGTACGTCAACTGGATTTGCCCGCTGCGCAGGGTGCGCACAGTCACCTTCCGGCGCACCAGACTCAACGCCTCGTGTTGTCGGTCCAACTGATATCGCCGCCCCGCACACGCCACCGTCCAGTCGCACTGCACCACGCGCTCCTCCTCCCAGCTCAATACTTCATTCAAGTTCCTCGGCACCGCCCGATGCACGTCCACCGGACTGGCCGCCGCCCGCGCAAACTGCCGGTTAAACGACCGCAGATACTTCCGCTCAAGAAAACGGTTCGCGCCGGCCATGTCACTGATCCCTTCCAACCGCAGCGCTTTGACCAGCCGGTCTTGCAACGTGCCGTTCATTCGTTCCACCCGCCCCTTGGCTTGCGGGCTGTTCGCCAGGATCAGTTCCACCCCCAGCGCTTGCATCGCCCGTCCAAACTGCGTCTGCGGCGCTTTCCCGGCCAGTTGTTCGGTGATGCTGGCCACGCCTTCGCACCGGTAGATGCTGTCCCGATCCACATACAGGCTGCCCGGCAAGCCATGCTTTCGCCCCCAGCCTTCCAGCACGTCGTAGCTGGCCCGCGTCGTCTCCTCGGCGCAGAACCGCGCCCGCATCCGGTTGGTCGCATCATCCACCCTCACCATCAGCACACACTTGGGGCCGCGCCCCTCGACCCAGTCGTGGTGTGACCCGTCCAGTTGCACCATCGCCCCGAAGCTCGGCTTGCGCTCGCGCCATTGCCGGTGCAGCTGCTTGCGCCGCCGCACCGGATGCTGGCCCGCCGCCACCCGCCAGCGGCGCAGCGTCTCGTGATCCACCACAAGCTTTTCCTGCGCCAGATGCTCCGCCATCAGCGTCGGGCCGAAATCGGCGTAACGTTCCTCCGCATAGCGAGCCAGCGCCTGTGCGCGCACGGCGGCCGGCTTGCGCCGGGCACTGGGCTTGCCCCGCAATTGATGCACCAACCCCGCGTCCCCAGCAGCCTGATACCGCTGCCAGATGCGCTTGCTCTGCCGATAGCCCACCCCCATCAGATCCCCCGCCTGCACCAGCGTCAGCTTTTGCTCCGCCACCCCGGCCATGACCGTCATCCGTTTCCGTTCTTGCACGCTCATTGTTAATGTCTCCATGTTCTGCCGAGGTTGCTACCGCATCCCGGCCCAAGGGGACATTCTTATCGAGTCGGCATGGGGACATTCTCATGGAGTTCCGACACCCAAAAACTTTTGCTTGACGGACTTACCCTTTTTTGTTAAGAATCAGAACAATCTGCAAGAAGTATGAGTATTTGAGATAACTGATTTATGGCACAGCCAAGCCGGCTGTGTCTTTTTTGCTTTTGGCACCCAACCTCAAATCAGGAGTACAGTACTATGGCTAGCGGCAAAGTGAAGTGGTTCGACAATAAAAAGGGATTCGGGTTCATCGCCCAGGATTCCGGGCAGGATGTATTCGTGCATCACACCTCCA
>CAISUK010000113.1 GCA_903888645.1 uncultured Pseudomonadota bacterium
CGCACCTTTCTTCGCCACATCCGGGTCACCTCAATCGCCGACCTCAAGGCGCGCATCCTCAAAGGCATTGATGAGATGAACGCAACCCCGGTCGTCTTCCGCTGGAAGAAGTTCGACCTGGAGGTGTCGTAATGTGTAATTATTTTAATGGAACGAACTACTAGGCGTTCAAGATACGGATACTCGGCAAGAATGTCATCGGCGCTGCGGCCAGCGCCAATTTGGCCAACGATCATTCCAACTGTAACGCGCATCCTGCGAATGCACGGCTTCCCGCCCATGAGACCTGGATGCTGAGTGACACGATCAAGTTGTTCCATATTTCGCTACTTGGGATGGATGAAGGGAAGGCAAAACCGCCCACCGAGGCATCAATGCAACGTCTGCGGCATCGACAAAACGAACTCGGGAATCGTCGCATCGAACTGGGTGCGGTCCTCGGCGGTCATCTGATAGCTGCCCTTCATGGTGCCGACCGGCGGTGCCAAGTTGCAGCCGCTGGTGGCCGACCACGCCGAGGCCGCGAACTTCTTGCACCTAACCGTCGGCGTCGGTAATGACCCAGCGGCGGGAAATTAGCTGCGCCGGCACCGTGCCGCAATTGGCGATCGTGATTTTATAGGCAAAAATAAAGCGACCACTCGCCAGATCGGACTGGTCGTCCAGATATTGAGTGGTCACGCCGACCTTGATTTCTTATTTCTTCGCTTCAGCCAAAGAGGCGACATTGCACACGAATTCGCCGGCCGTGGCAAATCTGCCTGCAAAGCCTCAACGACTTGGCTGAACTGCGTTTTTGCATCCTGCTGTTGACCTCTTTGGTCGTTCACCGTCGCCGACGAGGCCGCCCTCTACGGCCCCGACGGCCAGACCGCCTCGGCGCTCCTTGCGTCATCGGTTGGCCATGAACTTCCCTGTTGGCGTAGTTTCTCAGATCGACTTCGGCAACCTTTACACGCTGACTTCGGCGCGCAGGTCAAGCGCAGCCGATGCCGCTTCGAACTGCGAAAGTTTCGACTCATGGTCCAGATCGAGCACCCGGCGAATCTGCCGCCTGCGGAGCGGAGCTGCTCGCGGAACTGCGCCTGTGTCAAGCCCTGCTCGCGCACTGCCGCGTGAATCGCCAACTTGATCGCCATTCGCGGCGGCAATACGAGACATCGTGCTGGCCGCGGCGGGCCTTGCCCTGAGCCTGCAAAGCGCGCCCCGTACAAAAAAAGTGGCCCCATTGGCCTTTCGGAACTACTGCAGCATTGGGTCGCTGTAAAGAATTTCGACCTTCATTACTGTACGAACCTTCTGGCCGTTGATTTCTCCCGGATTGAAGCGCAGTTGTCGAAACGCAGAAATAGCAACATTGGAAAACACTTCCGGCAGATTACTGGAATCTTGCGAAACATCCACCACATCCCCGGCTTCGCTGATTTTCAAAGTCAGGACGATCCTGCCAGAACCGCCAATAGCAGTGATTTCCGGCGAAAGGAGACTTGCATCCGTTAGCGGCCGTGGGCGCGTTGTGAGCTGGTCTGTCGTGTAGAAGTAGTCCGCCGAAAATGGAACAATGCCAACCTCCTGCTGGCGAACTTCTGATATTCGAGATTCTTTGCGACCCTCATCATCGAAGGGTAAAGTGGCGCCTTGATCTATTGGCAACTGAGCTGCCAACCTCGACGCCACTACACCTGAACTCGCTGAGCCAATTGGGGTTATGGTTACCTTGGGGAGACGCACAGCACCATGTGGCCAGCCAAACACAAAGTCGTCAGGCGATTTCCCAACACCAAATGACAGCAAGAACACGAGAGCAACGTGCAGGACGAAGGAGCAGGTCAAAGGAAAAATCAATCTTCTCATTCCACCCAACCGATAACGCCACTCTGGAAACCATATTTTATTGATGAACGGGGGACTACCACGTTCAAGTTCGCCCACTCATCCTAAAATATTGACCGTCTGTCGCCGTGACTTTACATCAGAAGTTTCATCGCTAATATCGCAAATATAGGTTTTTTTCGAGCACGACAATGGTATCGCCCGATTGATTCCAAAGTTTGACCATGTAGCAATTTCAAATACGGCCCCTGATGCGAGGTTGTCCATGAAGAATCAAATTGGATTTACGCTCATCGAATTGATGATTGCTGTGGTCGTAGTGGCTATCCTTGCAGCCGTGGCGCTTCCGAGTTACACAAGCTACGTTACTCGAGGCAGGATTTCAGAAGCGACGGCCGGACTCGCGGCAAAGCGCGTACAACTTGAGCAGTTTTTTCAGGACAATCGAACGTACGTATCCGGCTTAGCCACCGTTCCAACAACTAATGCCTGTGATGCCGATACCACAACCAGCAGTTATTTCGATTTTTCGTGCGTAGCTGGCTGGGATAACTTGACTTATACGCTTCAAGCGGTTGGCAAGAATGCAATGACCGGATTCACGTATACGATTAACCAACCGGGAGCGCGAACCAGTGTTATCACCGCAACTGGCTGGACCGCCAACACTAACTGCTGGGTTACGAAACAGGGTGGCGGCTGTTAGTATCGCCAAGCGGCAGCGCGCCATGAATACCTCATTTGCATCGAGCACGGTAGTCATTTTTGAGCCAGCTGATTTAGCCTGCACTTTGAACAATTGAGACGGACCGTGTTGACCCAATTCCGCAGAAGCAATCTATCTGGTGTCACGCTCATCGAGCTGATGATCGCGATCGCGCTCATGGCGATATTGATGCTGCTGGCAATGCCCAGTTATAGCGTTTGGCTTCAAAACTCTCGGATTCGTAGCGTCTCAGAGTCTGTTTTGAATGGCTTGCAGCGCGCGCGCGCGGAAGCGGTGGCGCGAAACAAAAATGTCGCGTTTGTCTTGGGTACGAATTCTGGTTGGACCGTCACCGATATCGGTAGCGGCGCCGCCATCGATTCAAAATCTAGTGGTGAAGGATCGCAAGGCGTGTCCGTAAGCATTTTGCCTGCCAATGCAACAACGATCACCTTCGGTAGCCTTGGAACGGTTTTATCAAACGCCAACGGCAGTGCGGCAATTACACAAGTTGACTTCGACTCCTCGGTACTGTCGGCTGCAAATAGCCGCAAACTTCGGATCACGGTCGGCGTTGGGGGCAGTGTCCGCATGTGCGACCCCAACGTATCATCCGCGACCGACCCGCGACTCTGTTGAGGATGGGCTGCCAAATGATCACAAAAAAGCGTTCGTCTGCCCTCGGAACCCAGCAGGGTGTCGTGCTTCTGGAATCGCTGATCGCGATCCTGATCTTTTCGCTCGGCATCCTTGCCGTAGTGGGCATGCAGGCGTCGCTGATTGGGGGTGCTTCCGATGCACAGTATCGAGGCGAAGCCAGCTATATCGCGCAACAAAGAATTGGCCAAATGTGGTCCAACCCGGGCAACTTGGCCACCTATCTTGAAACGGATACCGATATATCTCAATTGCTGCCTGGTGGCCTGCGCACCGTTACCAATACCAATCCGCCGAGTGCCATATATGTCGTCACTGTAACCTGGCAACCACCAGGTAGCTCGCGGCATCAATTCTCCACCACGGCAACCATTGCCGGGGGTTAGCATCATGCATTCGCGTAACATAAAGAAGAGTGAAAGGCAAGTTGGTTTCAGCATTGTCGAAATCATGGTCGCTTTGGTCATCGGGCTTGTTGTGACGTTGGTCATCATGCAACTGTTTTCCAACTTCGAGGGGCAGAACCGGTCCACCAGCGGCACTGCAAACGCACAAACTGCAGGCAACGTAGCCCTGTACTCGATCATGCGCGACGTTCAAATGGCCGGCTATGGGCTGCTACCAGCACCAGACTCGCCTCTCGAATGTAATCCTGCGCCTACTTTCAACGGAATCACGATATCGCCGCTTACAATAACCGATGGCGGCGCGGCTGCTGGAGCGAGCGACTCCATTGGCATCCGCTACGGGCCAACACCAATGGGCGGCATACCGTCAACGGTTAAATTATTCGACGACACCACTCTAGTGGCCATCGTCGACAATAACCTTGGCTGTCGCGTCAATGATGTCGCTTTGCTCGTTAATGGAACCAATTGCGCTGCGACTACAGTAACTGCATTGAGCGTTCCGCCCGATTACACCGGGATTACACTTCAAAGTGCGACCACGGTCGACCCAAGAAGCTCCAACCTTTCCTGCCTTGGTGCCTGGAGTCAGTTCATTTATCGAGTCCACAATGGCAACCTTGAGCGCAACGGCGTTCCAATTGTCTCCGGCATCGTCAACATCCAGGCGCAATATGGCATCTCTAACGCCGCGAATTCAAACCAGATAGAGGAGTGGGTCGACGCCA
>CAISUK010000114.1 GCA_903888645.1 uncultured Pseudomonadota bacterium
GCACGAAGCTGTCGAAAAGCTGCGCGTGCAATACGCCGCTGTTGGTGATCTTTCCCGAACCCCATTCAAACTCGTCAGTTCTGGTGAATGGTCGCCGCAATGGGAGGTGCAGCTCGCAGAACAGGCTGTCAGGCTCGCCGCAACCGCAAACAAAGCTGAAAAGGCCTGCACTGCGTTATTCGATAGTGTAGGTATAGCATTGCCTGAACTGACTTTTAACCGCCTCAATGCAGTCACGGAGTTCGCTTCATTGCTTGCGGAATCTTACCGAAAACAGACTGCCTATGCACTTGAAGCCGACGGTCAGGAGCGAATCGAAGCACTTGAAGAGGCCGTCATTCGACTCAAGGCCTATGCCGAAGCCCAGGCTGCTCTCAGTTGTGCCTACAAACCCATGGCGTGGCGTCATCTTGATGGCGACGATATTGCCCGGAGCTGGCAGGAGGCAGAGGCTGCATGGGGCCCGAAGGGATTTTTTGTAAAGCGGAAACTCATCAAGGAGATGAAGGTGGCAGGCGCGCTTGGCGACCCTGATCCGGCACGCGATGCCCTCACCTTGAAGCGCATGCGCGAAGAGGGTGAAGCCATCGATCGTCTTGAGGGCATGCTTTCCGGGTTCAGGGAGTGGAAAGGTCATGTGACCGATCCAGATGCATTGAAAGCTCTCGAAGAAATCGGCAAACGGGCAAAATTGATCGTTGGCCGCCTTGTAGAAGATACGACGGCTCTGATCGAATTACGCGGCAAGGTTCGTACTCTTTTGTACGAAGGTAACGACCTTCTGGCTCCTGATGCTGCAGTGGGCCGGGCAATATCGTTTTTCCTCGAAGCCAACAGTCAGTTGCAGGAAACATGCATCAGATTCGAAGCCCTCGCAGGTCGTTCCGTTCGCCAACATTTCGCCAGCCACGGGAAAGCTCTTGAAGCCATTCGGGAAACTGCTGAAGAGATTGCTGAACACCACGCAGAATTGCGTTCATGGTGTGCGTGGAGGCGATATCGCGACGAGGCCGTTGCTCTGGAGCTTGGTCCGTTTGTCGAAGCTCTCGAAGCTGGCCGCATTCCAGTCGATGAAATCGACAGGACGTTTGAGGCGGCCTACTGTGCCTGGTGGTCGGCCATGGTTATCGGAGAGGACGAAGTGCTGCGCACCTTCTCTACTCCCCAGCATTCCGCCTCGATCAACAAATTCCGTGAACTCGATGATCGTTTCCAGAAGCTTACGGCAGACTATATTGCCGCAAGGCTTTCAGGTAACATGCCGCATCCTGACGATATCGAACGGAGATCCTCATGGGGCTTGCTGCGACGTGAAATCCAGAAACGCAGTCGTCATAAACCTGTCAGGCAGCTTATTCAGGAAATTCCTGATGTACTGAACGCCCTCGCGCCATGCCTTATGATGTCGCCGCTCTCCGTCGCCCAGTATCTGCCGGCCGATCAGGCGCTGTTTGATGTCGTCATCTTTGACGAAGCATCACAGATTACCGTCTGGGACGCGGTAGGTTCCCTCGCACGCGGTAAACAGGTTATCATAGCTGGTGATCCGAAGCAGATGCCGCCAACCAACTTTTTTGCACGTTCAGAAGATGATCCCGATGGCGATATCGATATTGAAGGCGATCTCGAAAGCATTCTCGATGAAATGATCGGAGCGAGTATACCGCAATGCCTGCTCAATCTCCATTACCGTTCCCGGCGTGAAAGCCTGATCGCTTTTTCCAACAGCCGCTACTATGCGAATTCACTCGTTACGTTTCCTGCTCCGTTTCATCCTGACCTTGCGGTGAAGCTTGTACGTCCCGATGGCTTTTACGCCCGCGGTAAAGCCCGCCACAATGAGGGCGAGGCAAAGGCAATTGTCGCTGAAATTCTCAGACGACTGACCCATTCCGATGAGCATGTCCGCAATCAATCCATCGGTGTGGTGACCTTCAACACTGAACAGCAGGGGCTTATCGAGGATCTGCTTGACAAGGCCCGTTCAGCCAATCCCCATATCGAACCGGCATTTTCGACCGAGCATACCCTCGAGCCGGTTTTTGTCAAGAACCTCGAAACCGTGCAGGGCGACGAGCGCGATGTCATCCTGTTCAGCGTTACCTACGGGCCCGACCAGTCGGGTCACACTACCATGAATTTTGGCCCGCTCAACCGTGACGGTGGCGAACGGCGTCTCAATGTGGCGCTTACACGGGCTCGATCAGAGATGATCGTCTTTTCAACGCTCAGCCCTGACCGCATTGATCTCTCCCGAACATCAGCAAGAGCCGTTATCGACCTGAAGCATTTTCTTGAATACGCCGAACGAGGGCCATCCGTACTCGGAGCTGCTGTTTATGGCTCGATTGGTGATTTCGATTCTCCTTTCGAATCGGCTGTCGCCCGGGAATTGCGTGGTAAAGGCTGGGCAGTGCAGCCGCAGATCGGTGTCTCGGCCTATCGTATCGATCTTGGCGTTGTCCATCCCGACTTTCCAGGACGCTATCTTGCCGGAATTGAATGCGATGGCGCCATGTACCACAGTTCAGCTTTCGCCCGTGAGCGCGACAAAATCCGCCAGGCAGTGCTCGAAGAGCTCGGCTGGAAAATCCTGCGCCTCTGGTCGACCGACTGGTGGACTCATAAAGCCAAAGCACTTGATGATCTCCACCAGGTACTCAACGTGTTACTGGAAACCGAAAGGCAGGTGTTGGTCGAGGAGCCATCTGACGATTTCGTCATGCCCGAGACGACAGTCATTGCGAGCCTGCAAGCACCGCCAATCGTGTTGTTGCAACCCTCCAGAGTTATATCCGATGAAGTGCTTGATGAACAAACCGAAAGTTCCTATGAAGTTGCTCAGCTCGATCCGGAACGATTCCGCCCTGAACCCGATCTCTTCTATACCGACGAGTACGCATCTCGTCTGACTGCAATGATCGATTATGTCATTGAGCAGGAAGGCCCGATACACGAAGAAGTTCTCTTCAGGCGGATTGCCC
>CAISUK010000115.1 GCA_903888645.1 uncultured Pseudomonadota bacterium
GCTAAGCATGACGGACATTGTGGCGGCATTCGTCACAAGGATCTTTGTTCTTGCAGTTGCTTCAATTTTGCAAGTCGCTCTCTCAAGCTTTCGCTGTATTTTTCGTCTTGCACTAATCTAAGGGCTATCTCTGCACTATTGACTGCCTCTGGTATCCTGTTTGATACTTCCAAGCACTGACTTACTTGATCGTGATAAATGGACAGCCTGTTCTGAGCCCTTGTATCCTCTAACGCTAGCTCGAGAGCACGCTCTGCGGTCTTCAGTGCCTTGTCACTACGGTCGAGCGCCAGCTCTGCCTTTGCTTGCTGGTACAGTAGCCAATGGTCTCTGGTCTGCTCAGGAATCCGGCTTATTGCAGCCAGCGCTTCCTCTGCATTTCCAGCCGCAAGAAACGTTTTAGCGACCAATCGTGCCACAAAGGATTGGTCGCCCGAAGAATGGCTTAGCTCCTGCGCAAATGCGCTTGCTGTGTTAATCAACTTACTTGCAAGATCTTGCTTTCCTTCTTCCGATGCGACGGTAGCAACGTTGGTTAAAACCTCGCACGCATTGGTCCATTGACGCTCTTCCACAGCGTTGGGGAAGATTGCCAGCATGTCTGGAAAGACTTCGGCAACGGTCAGGCAGATTTCCCCGTAGCGGTAGCCAAACAGGGACGTCAGAGCAAGGAATGCCTCGTAAAACTGATCGAATCCTTCCAGCGCGGAAAGTGCAACAACATCGGCAAGCTGCTTGACACTTGCCGGATCCGCCACCAGCTCCTTACTCACATCCGGGTAGGAGCGAAGTCGGCTCAGGGCCGCCAAGGACACGCGAAGCGGCACGGCATACAGGTCTTTCAGAATGTCCTTGATGAGGCTGCGAATCGCCTTTTCGCCTTCGAATTTCACCTCGTCGCGCACGCCCCGTTGAGTTCCCATGTGTGCGATCTGACCATAGGTGGCGTGCCAACCGGGCCTCTCGGCCAGCAGACGCTTGAAGCATGCCCAAGCCGCTTCGAGTTGGCCACACCGGCGAAGGGCCTTGCCCTGGTGGTGCAGCATCTCGGCACGGATGTCAGGATCCGTCGTTTCCTCAGCAATGTTCCCGTACTCGTCGGCGCAGCCCCGGTAGTAAACAGACCGATCTTCCTTGGACAGGGAATACGAATACGCCTCCTTGCTGTCGACGATACATAGCAATTCGGCAATCGGCATGTCGGGGTGCAATTCCACCCCATACAGATGAGCGATCAGTCCCGCCCTAGCGCTGCGCTCCGTCTGTAGTAGTGCATACGTCAACCAATCCGGGCGACGCTGGCCGCGAACATCGTGCGCGGCCAACAACTGGTCCGCGGACAAATGGATCTGTCTGAGTACGCTTGGCACCATCTCGCCTCCACGGTGCTCAACATACTGTTCAACTGCATCAGCCAGCTCGCGTCCGTCTCGCGGTCCCACACGCACAGCGCTACAGATCAAATCGTGGACTGACAACGTGGACGATGTGGCGGTGCGATTGAGTATCGCCAGTCGCTGCAACGAGGCGCGGACATTGGCACCGATGAAGGCCGTCAGGAAATGAGAATCGTATGTTGTACAACCACTGTTCGCGACTTTGACCAAAGCCTGTCGATTCACCTCGCTCAGTCGCTGCATGATTCGCGCCATGATGGGGACGCCGTCGTCCCCGTGCGCAGTGTTAGGCATCGCGAGAACTTCGCGATATAGATCATCCTTGTCGATGCCTTCCATCTCGGCCACTTTTCGCGTAACCGCGAGAATCAACGGGCAGAACAGGCAGATCCTGACAAATTGCCGAGTGGTGTCGCTGGCCGCGGCTTCATTCTCGCCCAGGATCCGAAAGCCGGTAGCGAGCGACAAGTACGGCATTACCAAGTGAATCGGACTGTTTGGCTCACCAAGCTGGGAGGTCAATAGTACCCGCCCCCCATGTGCGAATCCTGGCGCCAGCTCTGCGAAGGACTCGACCGTTATGGGCCGTGACAGGTCGTCCACAATCAGGAGCGTTCTTGTGGAATTGAACACCCCGGCCACATTGATCGCGACGCCACCGCGTGATCGCTTGATCGCGGTGAGTGGAACTCCTTCCTTCCAGTCCTCGCCGGAAATCCAAAGATAGTTCCCGAAATCGCGGAGCGCTGCGCGCACGTAATTAATGGCTGCCTGCGTTTTGCCTGAGCCGCTGAGCCCGTGCAGCACGCAAATCTCAGTGCCGGAACCAAAGTGGCGGCTGATCGCATCGAGGAACAGGGGTTCGGACTGGTGGTTCGTACAGGCAGGAGGAACCCGTCCGTAGTATTCGTAGTTGTCCAAGTTCTGTGCGAAGTCGGGAAAGTAGTAGCGATAAAAGTCGGCCGCCTGCGAGTTGTCCTGCGACGACTGGAAGATGGTCTTGGCCAGTTCCCGTGCGTCCAGGAAGTTCACCCGTGCCGCGTGCTCCTTTGCGAGGTCGGATTTGTTGAATTTCCCCCTGAATGATGCCGGTTCTTCATCACGCGAAACCAGATATATCTTCGATGGTGGCGTGTCTCCGCTCTTCGCTACCGCGTGCTGGATATCCTTTGCGATCTTGTCGAACCTGTTCTCGTTCTTCCCGCCGGAGGAATCCTCAAAGTACTTTTCCTCGGTGCTGTACTCGCCAACGACCGTGAAATCTTGGGAAAACGTATCAACCGTGTAACCCACAGGCTTGTAGTCCTTGTTGATGCCGTGGTGCACCAGCATCTTAGACTCGATGGTTTCGATGACCCTGTGGCCGATGAGCTCAAGCGAGATCGGATCGATATCGGCGAGCTCATCGATCAAATCCTTTATCACTCGCTGCTTGATGAACTCAGACATCTACTCCCCCGAAAATCGATTTGGTGGTATGACAAGCTACTGATCTTACCGCACTAACTACGCTAGAGAACAGCGTTCAAGGTCACTTTTGGTAATCCTGTTCAAATAAATGGGTCAACCGAAGACGCTTCCAGCCTTGGGCTTGGCCTTCTCCAATTACATGCGAGCCTTGCTGTAGTCCGGCTTGATGCTGTCAAACTGAGCCAGTTCGCGGGTTTGTGGCATGGAACACAAGATGATCAAGGTATGTAGTGTCAATTCAC
>CAISUK010000116.1 GCA_903888645.1 uncultured Pseudomonadota bacterium
GACATGCCGGTCATGTCGAAAATGAACGCGCCGACGCCTTGGCGCGGCGCGGCATAGGTAGTATTGGCAGCATTTCGCGAGGGGTTTGAAAAGATGCGGCAGATAGTGCTGGATACGGAAACGACCGGACTCGATTTTCGTCTCGGTGACCGCGTCATCGAAATTGGCTGCGTCGAAATGAGCGCGCGCAAGTTGACGCGCCGGCACTTCCACCGCTATCTCAATCCGCAGCGGCCGATCGACGCCGGCGCCCAGGCGGTGCATGGGCTCACCAGCGAATTTCTCGCCGACAAACCGAAGTTTGCCGAAATTGCCGCCGAATTCGTCGATTACATTCGCGACGCCGAGTTGGTCATCCACAACGCCGCTTTCGACGTCGGCTTCCTCAACAACGAACTAGGCCTGCTCGGGCTGGAGCCGCTCGACAAGATTTGCGCCGGGGTGATCGACACACTCAAAGTCGCCCGTGATTTGCGACCCGGGCGCAAGAACTCGCTCGATGCCCTGTGCAGCGAATATGGCATTGACAACTCCGGGCGGCAGTTGCACGGCGCGTTGCTCGATGCCGAGTTGCTGGCCGAGGTCTACCTGGCCATGACGCGCGGCCAGGAAAGCCTGATGATGGACCTGAGTCCGCCGCCACATGCCGGCAGCGTTGCATTGGCAGGAGACCGGCCAGCATTGCGGGTACTCTGCGCCACTGCCGACGAACTTGCCGAGCACGCGCGGGTGCTGAAGGAAATTGCCGCGGAAAGCAAGGGCAATTGCCTGTGGCTGGCGAAGGATGCCATGCCGGCTTGATGCAGCATTGTTACTGTTTGTTCCCCCAACATCACCAATGGAGATCACCATGAAACTCTATTATTCCCCCGGCGCCTGTTCGCTGTCACCGCACATCGTGCTGCGCGAAACCGGTTTGAAATTCGATCTGGAACAGGTCGATCTGGGCAAGATTGCACAAGAGCTTCAGCCCATTGTTCGCACCGACTACGCCGGAAACGACCAAAGTCGTCGTGCATGGACTGCTCGCGCTGCGTTTCGACTATGTGGCGAACCAGTTGGAGGGCAAGCAATTTCTCCTCGGCGACACCTTTAGCGTGGCTGACGCCTATCTATTTGTCGTACTGAGCTGGGCACCGTACGTCGGCGTCGATCTATCGCCTTGGCCGGGTCTCGCTGCCTATTCCGCTCGAATCACGGGTCGTCCAGCAGTTCAGGCGGCATTGCGCGCTGAAGGCTTGATCAAGGACTGATTACTGATTTGGGAGTGGGTTGGAAATGAGCGAATGCGAAGCGCGCCTGCGCCTCGACAAATGGCTCTGGGCAGCGCGCTTTTTCAAGACCCGGACGCTCGCCGCGACTGCCATTGCGGGCGGCAAGGTCAGGCTCAACGGCGATCATGTCAAACCGGCGAAAGAGGTTGCTGCCGGCGACCTGCTAGATGTGTCGGTCGGCGAGCAGCAATGGACGCTGACGGTCCTGGCAATCAATGCCCAGCGCCGACCGGCGCCAGAGGCGAGGCTGTTGTACGAAGAAACCGCCGAGAGCTTCAGCCGTCGTCAGCTTGCCCTGGAGCTGCGCAAACTGGCGCCGCCGCCAGGCGCCGGCTTGAAGGGTCGTCCGACCAAGCGCGCCGGGCGGCAGATAAGGCGGTTTGTGGAGGTTTGAATTGCGGCCGCCGCCGTCGGCGACCGCTCAAGCTGCGCTGAGCACCTTGGCGAGAATGCGGCGGACGACAGCCGGTTCGAATGGCTTGTCGCAGATCCCCGAAACGCCGGCATCTTCGACGGCGGCAAGGCGCGCCTGGCTGGTTTCGCTGGTGACCATCAAGATCGGCACCGAGCTTTGCCAGCTCTGCTTGCGGATGTATTCGACGAGCGCGGCGCCATCCATTTCCGGCATGTTGTAGTCGGTGACGACCAGATCGAATTGCGTATCGGCGAGGATGGCCACAGCCTCACGCCCGTCTTCTGCTTCGGTGAAATGCGCGATCCCGAGGTTTTCCAGCACACGGCGCATGAATTTGCGGGCGCTCGGGCTGTCATCCACGAGCAACACGCGCAGGCTTTCAAGGTCCAGATCGCTGCTCTGATCGTCGTCGTTACGCAGGTAGTCGAGCGTTGAGGCAATGGCTGTGCGCAATTGCGATGCCGCGAACGGTTTCGGCAGGATGCCGCACACTCCGGCCTGGCGAACCGCTTCCAGCGACTGCGGTCGCGTTTCGCTGGAAATCAGAATGAAGGCGATATCGGCGAGAGCCGTTTCAGCCCGCATGGTCGTTATCAGTTCCGTGCCGGTGATGTCGGGTAGATACATGGCGCTGATGACCAGATCGGGACGCTCTTCGCGCATCGCTGCAAGTACCGCGCTGCCGCTGCCCAAAACACGGACCTTGCCGATGCCGAGCGCGTTGAGATGGCCGATGATGATCTTCGCCTGGATGCCCGATGGCTCGACCAAATAAACAGACAGTCCCATCAGTTCGATCGCCTTATCCATGGGTTCTCTCCCGGCAAGTTTCCGTCACGAATGACCCGCAGATTCGAGCAATGCTTCGCAACTGGAACGCTGCGGATCCTGCCTGCGCAGCTTGTCGCAAATGCCATGAAATTGCGCGTAAATTTTTCTCGCGGCTGCGTCATGCGCCTGTTCCTTGTTCCAGACAGCGAGCTTTCCGACCAATTTTTCCAGGGATCGCCGGTTGCGTTCATAAAATGCATCTTGCATTGTGCCGGTTTCTTTCAACAGGCGCTGGGCGGCCCGCGCGAGACGTGTTTCGTCCTGCGGGGCCAGATCGACAATTGCGTTGACGTAGGTGACACCCCATTGCAAGCGCGTGGCCGAGCCAACGGCGGCCGTGTAAGCCTGCTCGTACCAGTCGAGGGCGCGGGGCATATCGTCACGCTGTTTTGCATTGCCTGCCAACTGCAGCATGAAATAGTAAGGCGAACGCGAGCGCTTCATTTCGGACATGAGCAGGCCGTCAGACTCGTCAAGCAAGCCGGCGCTGGCGAGGATGTCTGCCGCAGCGCTGATCACGGCATGGCGCTCATAGAGATTGGCCGTGGATTTATCGGCCCGTGCAACGTGTTCGCGCGCAATGGCGAGAATCTCTTCCGGCAGGGCGTCTTTGCCCCGTCCAAGCCTCGCCAGCGACACCCGCGACGCTACTGCACTCAGACGGTCGGTGGTTGATAACGTCGGGTCATCTGCCAGTTGCTGCAGGACGCTATGCCATTTGTCGATCAAGGCAATGCGTTGCGGAGAAACGTCCTCTGTCAATGACTTGGTCAATTCGCCAGCATAGTTGACCAGTATGTCGAAATTGCTGCGGGCGAGTCCGGGGTCAGCCAATACGCTGTTGAGCGTTTCCAGCCCGGCGGTCGTATCGAGGGCGGTCGATTTTTCCGCAGCGGCGGCGACCAGGGCTTTAAGTTTCAGGCGTGTCGCGATCTCGATCGGTTCGCCCGGCACTGATTTCGCCAAGGCCAGCAATGTCTTTGCCAATTCGTCCCGCGCCACCAGTTGCGCGTCATCGGTATCCCACGCGTAATCGGCGAGCAGACGCCATTCGTCAGTCGACAAACTGCTGCCGTCGCGCAGCGCCGTCTCCAGCGTGGCCTTGAACGGACGAGCGGCGGCAAGCGCCAGCGTCAGCACTTGCAGATAGCGCGCGGCATCGGCCTCGCCAGGAAGACGGGTGAGTTCGCTGCCATCGGGCAGGAACAGAACCATGGTCGGGTAGCCGCGGACCTTGAACCGGGCGGCAAGCTTTTGCGCGTTTCGACTATCGCCGTCGAGATATACCGGAATGAACTGGCGAGTGCGTTGGATAAACGCGGCCTGATTGAAAATGGTCGCCTTGACCTGATTGCAAGGCGGGCACCATTCGGCGCCCCAGTAAAGGAACAATGGCTTATTGCTCGATCTGGCCTCGGCAAATGCGGCCGAAACATCGCGCTGTCGCCAAGCGATGCCGGCGGGAAGATGGTTGTCATTGGCTGACGAATCGGTCGCATAGCCAACGCTGATGGCTATGCACGATGCAACGAAAAGAATGTCTGTGATTTTCAAATTGGCCCCTTGTTTTTCCGACCCAGGCAGCAAATGCTAACGCATTAACCAGGCTGTTGGCGGTTCGCCGTGGCAAATGTCGGGCGCCGTATCGCAACGACGCTTCGGTGCGGATTCCCTGGCCGCGCTGCTTTTCCTGGTGCGAGGGATCGATGCGCCGGTTTTCGCTGGCGCAAACCAGTACACTCTGCCAATCGCAAGTACCGGGCGAATTGGTACGCAGACATTGTCATATCCGGTCTGTTGTCCAATTGCTGCGACGACTTGGCGGAGGGCGATTTTTCCAGCAGCTTTTCGAAGGCTTTCCATGATTCCGATCCATGATTTTGATGCACTGCTCTTGTTGGCCACGGCGCTCGCTGGCAAGCGGCGCGCCGCCCAACTCTCCGAAATCATGGCGGCGGCCGACCTGCTCCAATGCATCCCGCGCGACTCGCCCTTTACCGAGGCATTCAATCGGTTGGCACGCTTCGGTTTGATCCGTGAAGCCGAGGGTGTGTTTGCGTTGACCGCCGATGGTGAAAGGATTGTCGCCGGGTCGCCGGCGAAGGCCCTTACTGAGCAGCGTCTCGCGGCTATCAACGAAAACCTGCTCGCCTACAGGCCAAGCGGCGAGCACGCCGCCATCGTGATCACGTCGCAGCAATACAAGACCGCCATCGCCGCGCACCGGGCTTCCGGAAAGGGCGCCGGCAAGAATCTGGCGATGCCAAAAGTCGACGCCGATCGTTATTTCAAAGTCGAAGGTCATTGGCGCAAGGCTCCGGGAAATCCACGCGGGAAGCCATGATCCATGACTGAAATCCTTGCCCCTGCCGTTTCTCCGGCGCCCGAGCCTGCGTCGCAAGCCGCCGCCGTCGGTGCTTCCTTCGAGCAGTTGCCGCTGTCGCCGGCCTTGCAGTCGACCTTGCTCCAACTCGAGTACCGGACGATGACGCCCATTCAGGCGGCGAGCTTGCCGCTGGCGCTGGCCGGGCACGACCTCATCGCTCAAGCCAAGACCGGCAGTGGCAAGACAGCGGCGTTTGCGCTGACCTTGCTGACCAACTTGAATCCGCGCCATTTCGCTGTACAGGCCATGGTGCTCTGCCCGACGCGAGAACTTGCCGAACAGGTCACCCAGGAAATTCGTCGTCTTGCGCGCTTTGAAGGCAACATCAAGGTGCTGGCGCTGTGTGGTGGTTCACCCTTGCGCCTGCAGGCGTCGAGCCTTGAACATGGCGCCCATGTCGTCGTCGGCACGCCTGGGCGAATAATGGATCATCTGGAGCGCAACAACTTGAGTCTGGCGGCACTCAATACGCTGGTTCTCGACGAAGCCGACCGGATGCTCGACATGGGCTTTCACGATGACATCGTGCATGTCGCCAAACGCTGCCCGGCCAATCGGCAAACCCTGCTGTTCTCTGCCACTTACCCGGATGGCATCGCCCGGCTGGCGCAGCAATTTCTCCGTCAGCCGCGCGAAGTGAAACTGCCGGAACGACATGACGACAGCAAGATTCGGCAGCGCTTCTACGAGGTCAAACACGAGGAGCGGTTGGCGGCCGTGGCAACCTTGCTCCGGCACTATCGACCGGTTAGCACCTTGGCATTCTGCAATACCAAGCAGCAATGCCGCGACCTGCTCGACGTGCTTCATGCCGAAGGTTTCCATGCCCTGACCTTGAATGGCGATCTGGAACAGCGGGAGCGCGACCAGGTGCTGATTCAATTCGCCAATCGCAGTTGCTCGGTGCTGGTAGCGACCGATGTCGCTGCGCGC
Source organism: uncultured Pseudomonadota bacterium (assembly GCA_903888645.1). Classification (GTDB taxonomy): domain Bacteria; phylum Pseudomonadota; class Gammaproteobacteria; order Burkholderiales; family Rhodocyclaceae; genus CAISUK01. Next base: position 5,840 of record CAISUK010000116.1, read on the forward strand.
GGTCTGGACATCGCGCAATTGGAAGCAGTGATCAATGTCGACGTGACGCCAGATCCGGAAATTTACATTCATCGCATAGGCCGCACCGGTCGCGTAGACGCCGGCGGCTGGGCGCTGAGCCTGTGCAGCCCGGCGGACAAACGCCGCGTCGCGACCATCGCTGCCATGCTCGGCAACGAACCTGAATGGCATACCCTCGGTGCGCTGCAAAGCGGCAACAGGGAAGCGCTGGTTCCGCCCATGGTGACGCTGCAGATTCTCGGCGGGCGCAAGGATAAAATCCGCCCCGGCGACGTGCTCGGCGCGCTCACCGGCGAGGCAGGATTCACCCGCGAGCAGATCGGCAAGATCACCATTACCGAGCAATCCACTTATGTTGCCGTGGCTCGCGATATCGCTCGCGAAGCCTTCCGCAAATTGTCGGCGGGCAAAGTAAAGGGCAAAGCGGTGAAAGTGCGCGCGATCAATGTGAGTAACTGAGCCGCTTGACGCCTGGGAACTCTCCGGCATACCCGCAGACATAACTCTGGAGGATTGGTCTGCCTGGCCGACCGCGCAGTCCGTTACGCTGTTTGTTCGGCAGCGGAGACGGCAGACCACACCGCCAGAACATCGCGTGTCTCAGCCACGTCATGGACCCGGACGATATGGGCGCCGTTCTGCACGGCGATCAGCGCAGCGGCAATGCTGGCCGGCACGCGGTCGCCCATCGGGCGGCTGCTAAAACCCTTCAGCATCGATTTGCGCGACAGCCCGGCAAGGACCGGGCAGCCCAGCCTGCCGAATCGCTGCAAATGGCGCAGCAGGGCGAGATTGTGTGCGAGCAACTTGCCGAAGCCGAAGCCCGGGTCGATGACGATGCGCTGCCGCGCAATGCCATGGCTTTGTGCGGCGGCGATGCGCTCGCCGAGGAAATCCATCACTTCATTGATGACATCGTCGTAGTGAGGATCGTGCTGCATGGTGCGGGGTTGGCCCTGCATGTGCATCAAGACGATTGCGGCATCGCTGTCGGCCACGGCTTCGAGGGCGCCGGGTGCGCGCAGAGCACCAATGTCGTTGATGATGGCGGCGCCGGCAGCCAGTGCCTCTTTCATGACCTGGGGTTTGACGGTATCGATCGACAGCGGAACATTCAGTTCGACCAGTCTCTCAAGCAGAGGCATGACGCGCTGCAATTCGACTTTCTCGGCAACCGGTTCTGCACCCGGACGCGAGGATTCTCCGCCGATGTCGAGAATGTCAGCGCCATCTTCGAGCAGTTGCCGGGCGTGCTCCAGCGCACGTTCCGGATCGAAGAAACGGCCGCCGTCGGAGAACGAGTCCGGTGTGACGTTGACGATGCCCATGATCAAGGGGCGTTCTAGCGACAGCCTGTAGCGGCCGCAGTGGAGCTCGGTAGTCATGCCATTCCAATAACGGAGTTGCCGCGCCGCGGTCGGAGCGCGCCGGTTCGAGCCTTGCGTTTTTGCACGCCCGGCGCGGAGAACTCAAGCTTAGTGGAAACGGCGCATCGCGGCTACCGGAGTTTGCTCTGCCGATTGCTGTCGTGTTGATTAACGACAGTCAGCGCGGCTGCGTCCGCAACTTCCGCGGTCGGTGGCAAACTGTGGGCAAGCAGAATCGCTTCGGCGACTTCGCCAGCGTTGATCTGCCGCACGAAATGCCAGCCGCACGGTGTCTTGATAAAGGCGTAACCGGTGGGTCGGTCGATGAAAACCTGATACTGCTCCGGTTGATAGCCTTCGGTAGTGCAACTGAGCGCATCTGCCGCGCAGCTCGATCCGCCGATGAGAGCGACCGCGGTGGCGGTCAGAATTCGATTGAGTTTCATTGATACCTCCTGATGCAAGAATTTCACTACTCCACACTACAGTAAAAATGTTGCAACGCAACAAAATAATATTGATGGCTACCATAGTGATTCCTTATAGGTTGCGGCATTGCAGCAATTACTCGAAAGCGGTCCGAGCGATCCGCTCAGGCAGATTGGCATAGGCTTGACAGGTCTATTGTTTAGCTGCAATCCTTCCAGGATGAAAGCGGAATTACCGCGCAATCCGAGTCGGAAGCTTTTGCAGTGCGAACTTCGAGAACAAAACCGCTCAGGGTCGATGCGGCCGTCAGCGGAAAACCGTCAGCGGAGAAACTTGCGCGTTGCGAGGAAAAAACATGAACGACGATGTCGTATTGCTGCAGGTCGATGAGGCGAGCGGAGTCGCCATCGTCACGTTGAATCGGCCCAAGGCGCTCAATGCGCTGGATCAGGTGATGGCGACAGAATTTGCCCGCGTCATCGCCCGGGTCGCCGACGATGAAGGCGTGCGTGTCGTGGTGATTCAAGGCGCCGGAGCACATTTCATGGCGGGTGGCGACATCAAGTTCTTTGCTGCGATGCTCGACGAACCCGCCGCCAGACGTGGTGAACTAATCAACGGAATCATCGACAGGGTGCACGATTCGGTGATCCGCATTCGCGCAATGGACAAGCCGGTTGTCGCCAGTGTGCGTGGTGCCGTGGCCGGCTTCGGGCTATCGCTGATGAATGCCTGCGACCTGGCGATTGCCGCTGCGGATAGCTACTTCACACTGGCCTACTGCCATATCGGGACATCGCCGGACGGAGGCGGCACCTATGGTTTGCCGCGCCTGGTCGGATTGAAGCAGGCCATGGAAATCGCTCTGCTCGGCGATCGCTTCGACGCTGAGACTGCGCTGCGGCTCGGCCTCATCAACCGTATCGTTCCTGTCGATGAATTGTCCAGCGCAACGATCAGTCTCGCCAGACGCCTTGCCCGGGGACCGACCAAGGCGCTGGGCAGAACCAAGCGCCTGCTCAATGAATCGCTGCAGCGAAATCTGGCCGAGCAATTGCGCGCCGAGCAGGACAGTTTCGTGGCTTGTGCGATGAGCCAGGACTTTGCGCGCGGTGTTTCTGCCTTCATGGAAAAGCGGAAACCTGTATTCGAGGGCGACTAGCCGCTAGCAGCTCTCGCGAGTTATTGCCGCCACTGGCAGCGTGTCAAGCGAATAACGGACGCTGAATTCGGATCGCACTTTACGCCGTCAGGCGCTGGCGGAAGGTCTCGCTAGCGGAAGGTCTATTGGTGCCGAAGTTTGTACCGAAGTTTGTACCGAAGTTTGTACCGAAGTTTGTACCGAAGTTTGTACCGAAGTTGGTGCCGAAGAACCGAATTCACTTTTCCGACCGTTCCAGCCACTTCAGCAAGGTCGCAAACATCACCTCGGGATCCACCGGCTTCGGCAGGAAATCATCCATGCCTGCTTCTCGACAGCGTTTCTGATCTTCGGTGTAGGCATTCGCCGTCATGGCGAGAATGGGTACGCCGGATCGGTTGGGCAGCTGCCGTATCTGCCGCGTTGCCTCCAGGCCATCCATCACGGGCATCTGCATGTCCATCAGGATCAAGTCATACTCGTTACGCTGCGCCATCTCGAGCGCCTCGACACCATCATTGGCTAAATCCACCTTCAGTCCGACCTCTTCGAGCAGGCCCCGGGAAACTTCCTGGTTGATCGGCTCGTCTTCTGCCAGCAACACCCGGGAACCGGAATGCAGCGCACGGAGCTGGTTGTCGGCAGAGCGGACGGCGCGCTCCAGGTGCCCGGCATCGACATGGTCCGACTTGGCTACCCGAACCTCGAACCAGAACCTGCTGCCACCGTCGACCTGACTGTCGACCCCTATGTCGCCATCCATCAATCGGGTCAGGCGCTTGCTGATCGCGAGGCCCAAGCCGGTGCCACCATAACGGCGCGTCGTCGAGTTGTTGGCTTGCTCGAAGGCGGTGAAGAGACGCTGCTGATTCTCGGGCGAGATGCCGATGCCAGTATCCGTCACCTCAAACCGTAGCAGGACATCGGTGGGCGACTCCGAGATCCGCCTTGCCCCGATGGTGACGGAACCGCTGGGGGTGAATTTGAGGGCATTGCCGGTCAGATTCAGCAGGATCTGGCCGAGGCGCAGGGGATCACCGAGGAGCGGCAGATGGGCAAGCGCCTCCGGCATGTCGATTGCGAGGCGAAGTCCCTTTTCGGCGGCCTTGTCGCCGAGCAGGCTGACCAGATTCTCCAGCACACTACCGAGCCGGAAGTCGGTGTGTTCGATGGCGAGGTGCCCTGCCTCGATCTTCGACAGGTCGAGAATGTCGTCGATGACGCCGAGCAGGTGTCGCGAGGCCCGCTTGGTCTTGGCCAGTTGGTCCTGGAGCTTGGCATCGGATGTCCCGCGCAAGGCCAGTTCGGTCATGCCCATGATGGCGTTGAGCGGCGTGCGCAGCTCATGGCTCATGCTGGCGAGGAAGGTACTCTTGGCGACATTGGCCGCCTCGGCTGCCGACTTGGCCTCAATCAACTCGGCGGTGCGCTGTTCGACCAGTTGTTCGAGATGGTTGCGGTGCTGGTTCAACTCTGCCTCAGCCCGCTTTTGTGCGCTGATGTCGCGGGCAATTTTCGATGCGCCGATCACCTTGCCAGTCTCGTCGACGATCGGGGAAATGGTGGTCGAGATGTCGATCAGTCGCCCGTCCTTGTGTTGCCGTACCGTCTCAAAATGTTCGACGCGCTCGCCGCGGGCAATACGCCGGAGTATTTCCGTTTCCTCAGTCCCGCGTTCTGGCGGAATCAGCAGACGCATTTCCTGGCCGACGGCTTCGGCGGCGGTATAGCCGAAGATGCGTTCGGCGGCGGGATTCCAGCTTGTGATGATGTCATCCAGGGTCTTGGCGATGATCGCGTCGTTGCTCGAGTCGACGATGGCCTTGAAGTTGCGTAACCCGACATCGGCCAGTTTTTTCGCGGTGATGTCTTCCTTGA
>CAISUK010000117.1 GCA_903888645.1 uncultured Pseudomonadota bacterium
TGACTCGGTTTGTTCATCAAGACAAACCATAGCCTGAACTATCCGTCGCTGATCTTCCATCGGTGGCAGCGCAAACTGCTGCACCGCCATTGTCTTCCAGTTAATTGTCGGCGAAAGCGACCCCACCGAAATCTCCACCGCCCGATTCATAAACAAATCGCTCTGCATGAAGAACGGTAAAAACTCCGGCAGCACAACCTCGGGCTTGGCGCGTACCACCATCGCGTGGGCCGAGCAGATGCCGTCAAATTCGGCGACACCCAGCTTGCGTTGGTAGGCCCGACGACGGCCAAAGATAATGTCGCCTTTCTTGAAGCACAGCTTGGTGGCTTCCACATCATCCGGACTACCCCAGCGCCGAATGCGCAGTGAATCGGGATCGAGGTGCTCCAGCCCGACATAATGTTCCATGCCGGATTCGGATGGATTGTCGATGCGAACATTGACGTTGGTCGCCATCTGCTCGAAGCGCCAAACCTTCCAGCCGGGTTTGAGATTTTTCTCAGCCATGCTGGGCATTCCTTTCCTGCCATGCGGCGAATTCCAACGGGCGCAGGCCGAAGCGGATGGCGTTGCCAGCGTGCAGGGTTTGGAATTCTTCCAGCACCAGTGCGACAAATCGCGGCCGATCTTTCTTCACCACCGTCGCGGGCATGGCGGCGCGTATCTCTGTTTTATTGGCGGGCTGTCCACCGCGCACGATGGCGCGCACCGCCTCGGTCAGTTCATTGCGGTAGCGCAGGCGGAAGGTGTCCGGCGGAACCAACTGCTGTTGCACTGCGACGTATTGCTGACAGGAGCGCTCGTAGGCCCAGACGAATACATCGCGCAAGAGTTCGATGCGATTGAGTTCATACACGCCCAGCATCGCATCCACATAGGCTTGCTGCGGCACGTCGATGAACGAAAGCGGACACAGGTTGTGCTGGATCAGCGGGATGTTGGCAGCCAGACGCGAGACGCGTTTGTTCACGTCCTCGAAGGGTTGCAGGTAAGGCAGGTGCACCATCAGGAAAAAAGACTGCTCGAAAGGATCGTGGATTTCTGCTGCCATGCTCATCACGATGTTGAACAGTTCTTCCAGGCGTTGCGGCATGGCAATCGGCAGATAGACGCTGCCGCCGATTTCCACCGCGCGCTTGCGCAGGCGGCCACAGGTCAGCGGGTCGGGCATCAAGCCATCGGAAAGAAAGGCGTGCAAGGCGATGATGGTTTCAGGGGTGATGCCTGCGTGCTCGGTGTCGCGCACCAGATATTCGATGGCGGTTTTGTGGTTCAGAATCATCTGTGTTTCCAGCGCATCCTTGCCTTCTGCGGCCTGGCCGAATTCGATTAACCGCTCAGTGTCGAGGCGGCTATAGGTGTTGCCTTCCAGCTTTGACGATGCCCAGGAGAGATCAATCAGCAACCGGTTCAGAATATCGCGTGCAAAGGTGCCCGCCGGTGTTTGCTCGGCGGGTGATCGGCCCAGACTGTGCAGTTGGGCACGCAACGATTCAGGCAGATATGCAGTTTGGTTGGGGTGGTATTGCTCCAGAAATTCGTTCCTGTAACTGACCGGCTTGCGTTGCTGGCGTGGTTGGCGGACGTACGCTTTGATCTCTTCGCCTGCGGGCGAAGTGGGGACATAGACCTCGGCGGTCGCCTGCATTGTTAAAGGCTCAAGCACGGCATTCATAGTGCCTGTGATCGGTGCAAGCCGGTACTTGATCGCGCGCCCTTCGCCTTCGCTGATGATGCGTTTTTGCTCGATCAGCGTGGACAGGCGACGTTGCAGGGTGCGGCGCGATATCCCTGCGCCAAGTGCCTGCGCAAGACTCTCCATGCCAATACCGTCCGGGTATTGGGCGATCAGTTCAGCAATCTGATCGAGTTCTTGCGGTGCAACAACTTTAGGCATGCCATTCACTCTTTTTGTGGCGCGGAACTATAGTATCGCGCCATTTTATTTGGCGCGCAATAGCTTATTTGCGCCAAATAGATGGATTTATCTGGCGCGATTTGAGAGTGTCGCGCCATATCGTCAGGTCTTTTCAAGGCTGTCGAGCGTTTCGACGAGAGCGTCCATCTGCTTCCAGAAAGCATTCCCATTAGTTTCAAGCATCTGTCAGGGTGGTCAGCACAGCGTGCTTTGGACAGGCGCACCACGTCACCGAATTTGACCTTGCGCCAGCCGGCTTTAATATTTTTCTCAGTCATGCTTGCCGTCCCCCTTCTTAAGCAACTGGTAAGCCTGATCGGGGTGATTCGGCGTGTACGGGTAGCGCAGCGCCAATCGGCCATCGCGCAGCATTGGCCGCAGGTGTTTGGCGGTGAGATATTTGCGGTGCCGGCCGAATAGGACCTCCATCTCGTCAAGCCTGAATGGGCGCGAGGAACAGACGAGGTGAATGGCCTCTTGCAACTGTTCAGCGGACTGGCGCGTGCCAATAGTGCGTTCGACGGCTTGCCGTATCGACTGAGGAAGTGCTTCCAGCAAGCTGGCCTGCGTGATTTGCTGCGCGCCCGACTTGGAAGCTTCCAAGTTGAGGTTGGAAGCTTCCAAGCTGGAGTTGGAAGGTTTCGCCTTGCTCGCACCCGCCGCCGGAGACGATGCTTGCACAATTTTATTGCCTTTTGCGGCGTGATCTTCGATAACGGGCAGGCGCAGAATGGTGGTGAAAGTGCCGCCTTGCCGGTTGGAGATAAACTCGGGCGGCGGGCAACCGTATTCCTCGCAAACACGGCGGATGGTGCGGATGCCGCTGCCCTTGGCCTCGGCGATTTCCACGTCGCGGAAAATTGATGCCAGTATCGGGTTGCGCTGCGCCGGACCGGTTCTGCCCAATTCCGATACGGGCTTGAGCGAGTAGCCGGTGTTGATGAACTCGATGCGGTCGCTGTAACGCACCACAATGGTTGGCTGATTGAAGCGGTAGCTGCGGTGGATGATGGCGTTGACCAAAGCCTCGCGGAAAGCTTTGCGTGGCACCAGAGGCTCCTGCAAGCTTTGGTGCGAGTCGGGCGGCAGGTAGAAGCCTTTTGGCAGATCGTCCTCGATGGCGGCGGCGATCTGGCGGAAGGAGAGCAGTGCGGCTTTTCGCACGTCGAGTGTGGCGGCGAAGCGGCGCTCGGGATCAGACACCCATTCGGTGCCGACCACGCGCACGTACGAAACTTCAGCGGTGGGAAACAGTCGGCGCAGGGTCAGTGGTTTGCCAAACAACAGCACGCCGGCCACGGTGGGTTTCAGTTCGCCCTTTATCCGCCGCGCGGCGAGCAGGGCTTCCAGCAGTTCTTCATCCGGGTAGGCGAGTTCTTCCGCCTGCGGATTGACCAAGGCGCGCAGGCGGCGGTATTCGGCAATGGCGGCGGGGTCGAGTTCGTCGATTGTGCAATCGTCCACCACCTTGGCATCGAAGCCGGGTTGCGGCTCGTCGATCTGGCGCAGCGCCCAGAGGTCGTCGTCGGTACAGCGCTGATCGGTGGAGCCGATGCGCCGGAAAGCGCCTCGCGGCAAGCCAGTCGCCTTGAGATAAACCGGTTTGTCGACCGTGGCGGCTTCAGGCACATAAACAACCAGTACGGTTATTCCATCGACATGGTCAACACGCATTTGTGGCCGCAGCGGAATATTCAGAGTTGACGCGCACTGAGTGGCAAGATCGGACTGAAGCTTGTCCGGGTCGGGTATGCCGACCGCCCGGTAGCTGGTATTGTCAGCGCCGGAAACACGCTCGATACCTAATAGCAGATAACCACCGCCGAGGCCGGGCTCGTTGGCAAAAGCAATCACGGTTTCGAGCAAGGATTTACCAGCCTCGCTGGCGCGCTTGGCTTCGATACCCGGCGATTCATCGACGGCGTTGAGTTCTCGCAGCAATTCGGCGGCAGAGTGCATCATGCCTGAGGTTCCTTTTCTGTAAGGCCATCAAGCGTATCAATCAAGGTATCCATCTTTAACCAGAATTCTCGCCCACTATTCTGCCATTGCGCCCATGCTACACTCAACGTGGCTGGTTGTTCGGAACCGGAAGTGGTTGCACTTGAAGATGAACGCTTCACATAAAGCGGCATCGAAAGATTTGCTCCGTTCGCGGCAATTTGCTCCAGCGTTGCTACGGCAGAAAATCCATCCTCGGCAACAAAGGCTTTGAATGTTTCCAGAATGCGCTGCTGATGTTCTGGCTTGAGGAAGCTTTGCGCTCGCTCCCGCGTCACCTGATTCAAAGCATCGATGAACAGCACCTTGCTCTTGCGCGCTTTGGCTTTGCGTCGATTGCAAACGACGATGCAGGATTCCATCGGAGAGTTGTAGAACAGGTTCGGCCCCAAGCCAATTACTGCCTCAACCCAATCAAGCTCAACCATCTTGGCGCGCATGGATTGTTCTTCGTTGCGAAACAGCACCCCGTGTGGCCAGAGTACGGCACAACGACCTTTGTCGCTGAGGCTGGCCAAGATGTGCTGCTGAAAGGCGAAGTCGGCCCTGCCTTGAGGCGGGGTGCCGAGGAAGTTGCGCCCCCACTTATCTTTCTCCCACGCGGTACGATCCCACTGTTTTATCGAATACGGCGGGTTCGCCAGGATTACGTCGAACTTGCGCAGGCAGTCACCCTCAATGTGCTTGGGATCGGCTAGAGTATCACCCCGGATGACCTGAAAATCCTCGACACCATGCAAGAAAAGGTTCATCCGTGCGATGCCGGAGGTAATGAGATTGCGCTCCTGCCCGTAGAGCTTGAGTGTGCGATATTCGCCACCGCTACGCTTGACCTCGGCCAACGCTGAAATGAGCATGCCGCCGGTGCCGCAGGTTGGATCGTAAATCGATTCTCCGGCCTGAGGCGCGAGCAGTTGCGTCATCAGGTGGACGACGGTGCGGTTGGTATAAAACTCGGCGGCGGTATGGCCGGAATCGTCGGCAAACTTCTTGATGAGGAATTCGTAGGCGTTGCCGAGTTCATCCTCGGGCACGTTGGCAACGGAAAGCGTTTGGGTTGAAAAATGCTCGATCAGGTTTTTGAGGGTTTCGTCGGGCAGCCGCTCACGGTTAGTCCACGGCGCGTCACCGAAGATGCCCGCGAGAAGATCGGGGTTGGCAGCTTCCAATTGTCGCAGTGCCGTCTGAATAGCCATGCCGACGTTCTTGGGCGACTGGCGTACATCTTTCCAGTGCGCACCTTCCGGTATTTGAAAACGATGGTTTTCGGCAAACTCAGCGTAGGAAAGATCGCTGCCAGAATCGGCCAACGCGGCTTGGTATTCCTCTTCCCAAATATCCGAAATGCGCTTGAAAAACAGCAGCGGGAAGATGAACTGCTTGTAGTCGCCCGCGTCGATCAGGCCACGCAGCAGGACTGCTGCACCCCAGAGGTAGCTTTCCAGTTCTTGCTGGGTGATGCGGGTCGTCGTGCTCATTGCAACCAGCCCCCCTCGGTCATAACACTGGATAGCCTATCTTCAGCTTCGCGGCAACGGGTGAGCGCATCCTTAAACGCGGCAATCGCTTCCGGGAGTGGCAGAATATCTTCCTGCAAGGGCGGTAGCACATAGCGGGAAATATTCAGTGTCCAATCCTCCGCTTTTATCTCGTCCAGGCTGACGATACGCACGGCGTCTTGCACATCTTCGAACTTCTCGAACCATTGCTGGATTTCGAGAGCGTGTTCCGGCTCCAGATAATTCTGCGCCCGCCCGCGACGGAACAGGCGCGAGGCATCGGCAATCAATACTTGTTTGCGTTTAGCAGCAGGCTTTTTCTTCCGCAGCACAAGTACGCAGGCAGCGAGGCCGGTGCCATAAAACAAGTTTGGTGCCAGGCCAATGACGGCCTCAACCAAGTCCATCTCCAGCAGCTTCTGGCGGATACTGCCTTCTGCTCCTTTGCGGAAAAGCGCCCCCTGCGGCAAAACCACGGCCATCCGACCTTTGACCTCTGCCATCGACTTGACCATGTGTTGCACCCAAGCAAAGTCGCCCGAACTGGAGGGCGGCAGACCGGCAAAATTGCGACCGAATGGATCGTTGAGCCACATTTCCTCGCCCCATTTTTCCAGCGAGAAGGGGGGATTGGCGATCACACAGTCGAAATCAGCCAGTCGGTCAACTTCGAAGAAGGCTGGATTGCGCAGAGTGTCGCCGCGCACAATTTGAAAATCCTCGATGCCATGCAGGAACAAATTCATGCGGGCGATTGATGAAGTGGTGAGGTTTTTCTCTTGCCCGTAAAGCTTGCCCCATAGCCGCTTTACGTCACCGTGTTTGTCCTGCACATGCTGAACGGCGGCGAGCAACATACCACCAGTGCCGCAGGCCGGGTCGTAGATGGTCTCACCTTCTTTTGGATCAAGCATCTCGATCAACAGTCGCACAACACTGCGAGGGGTATAAAACTCTCCCGCTTTCTTGTTGGTGGCGTCGGCGAATTTCTTGATCAGATACTCATAGGCATCACCGAGCACATCGGAGGCGATATTGTGGTTGCCGAAAAACAGACGGGAGAAGTGTTCGATCAGGTCTTTGAGCAGAGCATCCGAGAGACGATCTTTATTCGACCACTGTGCATCACCGAATACGCCGTAAAGCGTGTTAGGGTTTGCCTTCTCGATTTCGCGCATGGCGCGTTGAAGGGCATTGCCGACGTTGGTGGCCACGGCACGCACGTCATTCCAGTGACAGCTGTCAGGAATCTGGAAGCGATGAGATTCTGGAAACAAGGCCAGTTCGGCGTCACCTGTGTCATCGACGATTTCCTCATACTCCTCATCCCATACATCACAGATGCGTTTGAAAAATAGCAACGGAAAGATGTAAGTCTTGAAGTCAGCCGCATCCACCGGGCCGCGCAGAATATTGGCGGACTCCCAGAGGTGGGGCTCAAGCTGGCTTAACGTGACGGTTTGATTGGACAAAATTGACCTGTCTATTTTTAATATTACTCAGGCGGCATTATCTCATTAGTGTGGTGCAAAATATGAGCTACTTCAAA
>CAISUK010000118.1 GCA_903888645.1 uncultured Pseudomonadota bacterium
ATGACCCGTTCCATCTCATCATCCGCCAACAGCCGCGGTTCGCCGATCTGCAATACCCGCCAATACTGTTCGCACAAGGTCTCCAACTCGATGGCCAATGCCAGCGCGCGATTTAGATCACTGCCAAACACCAACATGCCGTGATGAGCCATCAGGCAAGCACAGCGGCCCTCTAAGGCACGTACCACGGCATCGGATAATTCCTGCGTACCAAAGGTGGCGTAGACGGCGCAGCGCACGTCCTTGCCGCCGAAGCGGGCGATCATGTAGTGGAACGGCGGGATATCGAGGCCCATGCAGGCGAGGCCCGTGGCGAACGGCGAATGGGTGTGGATGATGGCGCCGGCTTCGGCGTGGGCGGCATAGACGTCACCATGGAAACGCCATTCCGATGATGGTTTGCGTTGGCCTTTCGGCGTGCCATCCATGGCAACGAACACCATGTCTTCCGCTGTGCATTGGTCATAGACCATGCCGGTCGGCGTGACGAGAAATCCGCCTTCTACGCGGGAGCTGACGTTGCCGGCGCTGCCGCGGTTGATGCCGCAGGCATTCATGGCGAGGGTGGTGTCGAGGACGGCTTGGGCGGAAGACTGATCAAGCATGGAAGTTGTGTAAGGCAATTTCGAGAAAACTGGCGGGGTGGTCTTGCCGGCTTCGCCCCTCTCCCTTGTCCTCTCCCGCGAGGGGAGAGGGGAGGTGCTTCTATCAGCTCAGCTTGCCGTGGCAGTGCTTGTACTTCTTGCCGCTGCCGCAAGGGCAGGGGTCGTTACGGCCGACTTTCTGGGTATGGCGGACTTGTGGCTGCTGAGCTTCCGGCTGTTGCGGCGGCGCCAACAATTGTTCCGCTGCCGTGTCTTCGCCGTCGGCAAGGGCTCCGGCGAAATCGGCGTGGTGGTATTGCACGTTCTCCAGCGCCGGTGGATGCGGTTCGACTTCCTCGATCTGCTCGCGGGAACGAATCTCGACCGTCATCAGCAGCTTGGTGACCTCGATGCGCACTGTGTTGAGCAGACCTTCGAACAGTTCAAAGGCCTCGCGCTTGTATTCCTGTTTGGGGTTCTTCTGCGCGTAGCCACGCAAGTGAATTCCCTGACGCAGATGATCGAGCGCAGCCAGATGCTCGCGCCAGTGGTTATCGAGGCCCTGCAGCATGACGTTGCGCTCGAAGCCGCGCCAGGCCTCGGCATCGACCAGGTCGATCTTGCCGGCATAGGCGGCGTCGGCGGCATCTAGAATGCGCCGCAAAATGTCTTCGTCATTTAGCTGGGGTTCTGCCTTGACCCATTCGCGGATCGGCAGCTTGAGCTGCAGTTCAGCAGCCAATGCCGCTTCGAGTCCGGGAATATCCCATTGTTCTTCGACGCTTTCAGCCGGTATATGGAGGCGGAAGTTATCGTGGATGACGCCCTGACGCATCGCCGTCACCGTCTCGACAATGTCGTCAGTCTCGAGCAAATCGTTACGTTGCTGGTAGATGACCTTGCGCTGGTCGTTGGCGACGTCATCGTATTCGAGCAGTTGCTTGCGAATGTCGAAGTTGCGCTGTTCGACCTTGCGCTGCGCCGACTCAAGCGAACGCGTCACCAGCGGATGTTCGATGGCCTCGCCTTCCGGCATCTTGAGGCGGACCATGATGGTGTTGAGGCGTTCGCCGGCGAAGATCTTCAGCAGTTGATCGTCGAGCGCCAGGTAGAAGCGTGAGGAGCCCGGATCACCCTGGCGGCCGGCGCGACCACGCAGCTGATTGTCGATGCGGCGTGATTCGTGGCGCTCGGAACCGATGATGTGAAGACCGCCGGCGGCGAGCACTTTTTCATGCACTTTTTGCCACTCGGCGCGCATGGTGGTGATGCGCGCTTCCTTCTCGGCGGGACTCAGACTGTCGTCCGCCTTGACTGCCTCGACCGGCTTTTCAATGTTGCCGCCGAGCACGATGTCGGTGCCGCGGCCGGCCATGTTGGTGGCGATGGTGATGACGCCGGGACTGCCAGCCTGGGCGACGATCTCGGCTTCCTTGGCGTGCTGCTTGGCGTTGAGCACCTGGTGCGGCAGCTTTTCCTTGGTGAGCAGGTCGGAGATTAGCTCGGAATTCTCGATCGAGGTGGTGCCCACCAGCACCGGTTGTCCGCGTTTGTGGCAGTCCTTGATATCGATCAGGATGGCCGTGTATTTCTCGTCGGCAGTACGGTAGATCTGATCCATGCGATCGTCGCGGATCATCGGCCGATGGGTCGGTATGACGACGGTTTCGAGGTTGTAGATCTGGTGGAATTCGTAGGCTTCGGTGTCGGCCGTGCCGGTCATGCCGGCCAGCTTGCCGTACATGCGGAAGTAGTTCTGGAAGGTGATCGAGGCGAGCGTCTGGTTCTCATTCTGGATCGAGACGCCTTCCTTGGCCTCGACCGCCTGGTGCAGGCCGTCCGACCAGCGCCGACCGGTCATCAGGCGACCGGTGAACTCGTCGACGATGATGACCCCGCCTTCCTGGACGACATATTCCTGGTCGCGGTGGTACAGGTTGTGGGCGCGCAGCGCGGCATAAAGGTGGTGCATGAGCAGGATGTTGGCCGGCTCGTAAAGGCTGGTGCCTTCGGCCAGCAAACCGAGACGGGCGAGGATTTCCTCGGAGTGCTCGTGACCGGCCTCTGTCAGCAGCACCTGATGACCCTTGAGGTCCACGGTGTAGTCGCCGGTGTCGAGGCCGCCCTGTTCCTTGGCGGCTTCGCCCTTGGTCAGCAGCGGTGCCACGGCATTCATGCGAATGTACAGTTCGGTGTGGTCCTCGGCTTGGCCGGAGATGATCAGCGGTGTGCGCGCTTCATCGATGAGGATGGAGTCGACTTCGTCCACGATGGCGTAATTGAGTGCGCGCTGAACCCGCTCGGTGCGACCATAGACCATGTTGTCGCGCAAATAGTCGAAGCCGAATTCGTTGTTGGTGCCGTAGGTGATGTCGCAAGCGTAAGCCTGCTGCTTGTCGTCGTGCGCCATCTGCGAGAGATTGACGCCGACCGACATGCCCAGGAATCGATAGATGCGGCCCATCCACTCGGCATCGCGACTGGCCAGATAGTCGTTGACGGTGATGACATGCACGCCCTCGTCAGCCAGGGCGTTGAGGTACACGGCCAGGGTGGCGGTCAGCGTCTTGCCTTCGCCGGTGCGCATTTCGGCGATGTTGCCGTAATGCAGCACCATGCCACCGATCAGTTGGACATCGAAGTGACGCATGCCCAGGGCACGCTTGGCGCCTTCGCGGACGACGGCAAAGGCCTCGGGCAACAGGTCGTCCAGAGACTGGCCATCGGCATGGCGTTTCTTGAACTCTGCCGTCTTGTCACGCAGTTGCTCGTCGCTCAGCGGCTGTATCTTTGGCTCGAGCGCGTTGATCTTGGTAACCGTTTGCGCATACTGACGGATTAGCCGGTCATTGCGGCTGCCGAATATCTTCTTGAGGAGGCCGGGAATCATGGAAAGGCGGGCCCTAGCGGAAAAACCGCGATTTTAGCATGGTAGGTTGGTTCGCCATGAAGGCGGAACTACAGAGAAATTGCGACTCGCCAGGGTAGGGCGGGAACATCTCGCCCGAAGCAAAATTCGCCTGGAACAGCACCCGGCTGGCTGCTCCTGTTCAGGCAAAAAAACGCTTCAGCGCTGCGCCAGGGCGCGACTGTTTTCCTGCGCTTGCTGGAGGAAGCGATTGGGGTTTTGCGAACTGCCTTTGTAGCGCACCTCGAAATGCAGGTGCGGGCCGGTAGTACGACCGGTGTTGCCGACTTCAGCGATCTTCTGGCCGCGCCTGACGAATTCGCCTGGCTTCACAAACATCTTTGAGGCGTGAGCGTAGCGCGTCGTCAGCTCCTGGCCATGGTCGACTTCGATGTAGTTGCCGTATTGCGGGTGAACTTCTGCGGCCACGACGACACCGGCGGCCGCAGCGATGATTGGCGTGCCGACGTCGGCCTGGAAGTCGACGCCTTCGTGCATGGCGCGCTCTCCCGTGAACGGGTCGATACGCCATCCGTATGACGAAGCGTTCCATTGGCTAGCCACCGGCAGTGTGCTCGGCAACATCATCTTGTGAATGCGTTCCTCGAATAACCGCGACTCGAGCAAGGCCAGCGTATCGCTGCGCGTTTCCAGTTGTCTCGAGAGCGTGTCAAGTGCCCGGCGCATTTCCTCTTCGGACAAGGCCTCGGCCTTGATCAGCGGGCCGCCGGTG
>CAISUK010000119.1 GCA_903888645.1 uncultured Pseudomonadota bacterium
CAGAAGCCATCTTCGAGCCGGCTTGAGGACTGGCCGAGGGCGTTGGCCACCCGGATCAAGGTTTCGACTGCCGGAGTCTGCGTATTGCGACGAGAGAAGCGTGAGCGTTTCATTCTGTGCGGAAGTCCAGTGCGAATTCTTAGCCGGCCATTCTATCAGCGCCGGGGAACTTGTTCGACGGCCGGAGCGCCGCATAACTTGGTAACATTCGCCCGGCTCATCTTCTGCGACCGACGATATGCTCAAACGTTTCATGCCCCAGGAGGGCAAGTTTTTCGATCTTTTCAATGCCCATGCCGAATTGATCGTGTTGGGTGGGCGGGAATTGGCAACGCTTGTAGCCGATATGACAGCCTCATCAGATACGCGCGCAGCTCATGCGCAGGTCATAGATGAGATTGAAACCCGCGCCGACAAGATCACTCACGAAACGGTTGCTCTGCTCCACAAGACTTTCAATACGCCGCTCGATCGGGACGATATTCATCAGCTGATTTCGCGCATGGACGACATCCTCGATCTGATCCAGGACGTCGCCGAATCGATGCATTTATATGATATTCGCATGCTCACGCAAGAGGCGCGGCAGCTCTCCGATATCTGCGTTTCCTGTTGCGAGCGAGTGCGCTCGGCGGTGGCGCTGCTGCCGGACATGGACAACGCCTCGGCCACTCTGAAAATCTGCAACGAGATCGATCAGCTCGAATCCGATGCCGATCGCGTCATGCGCGCCGGCATGTCCAAATTGTTTCGCGAGGAAAAAGACGTGCGCCAGTTGATCAAGATCAAGGCCATCTATGAGCTGCTCGAAACGGTCACCGATCGCTGCGAGGATGTCGCCAACCTGATCGAGGGTATCGTCCTCGAGAATTCCTGAGCTTCGCCCGCTAATTTATGCATGCGCTGCATATCAGTCTGGGCGTGGTCGTGTTGCTGGTGCTGCTGGCGCTCGCCTTCGACTTCATGAACGGTTTTCATGATGCCGCAAACTCGATCGCCACCGTGGTATCCACCGGGGTACTCAAACCGCATCAGGCGGTCGCCTGGGCGGCCTTCTTCAATGTCCTGGCGATCCTGATTTTCCAGATGACCGTCGCGGCGACGATAGGCAAAGGCACCATCGATCCTGCCGTGGTCGACCAACAGGTAATTTTTGGCGCGCTGATCGGTGCGATTGCCTGGAACTTCATCACCTGGTATTACGGAATTCCCTCGAGTTCGTCGCATGCACTGATCGGCGGACTGGTCGGCGCGGCGCTCGCCAAGGGCGGCACCGGTTCGCTGGTGTGGGCAGGCATCATCAAGACTGTGGTGTTCATTTTCGTCTCACCGGTCTTGGGTTTTGTGCTCGGCGGACTCCTGATGGTGGCGGTGTCCTGGATATTCAACACATCGACGCCGTCGCGCGTCGATCGCTGGTTTCGCCGACTCCAACTGGTCTCGGCTTCGCTTTACAGCTTGGGCCACGGCGGCAACGATGCACAGAAAACCATGGGCATCATCTGGATGCTCTTGATTGCTGCCGGCATATCGGCGCCGGAAGCGACGTCGCCACCCATCTGGGTGATCATCGCCTGTTACACGGCAATGGGCCTCGGCACGTTGTTTGGCGGCTGGCGCATTGTCAAGACGATGGGCCAAAAGATCACCAAGCTCAAGCCGGTCGGTGGTTTTTGCGCGGAAACAGGCGGCGCCATCACTCTGTTTCTGGCGACCGCGCTGGGCATTCCTGTATCGACGACGCACACCATCACCGGCGCCATCGTTGGCGTCGGCTCGGCTCGCCGGGCCAGCAATGTGCGCTGGGGCGTCGCCAGCGGCATCGTCTGGGCCTGGGTGTTGACCATTCCGGCGACGGCAATCGTTGCGGCGATTGCCTACAGCGCCGGTCGAGCCTTGCTGTAGCATCGGTGCCCGCCGCCCGCTAGGCCACCACCATGCCCGTGCTCGCCTGGATCATCGTCGTTTCCATTGTCGGTGGCGCCTTGAGTGTCAGCGCCGCGGCTGCTTTTGCCTTGAGTGCCCGCACCGCCTGGGTGCCCCTGTTGATCAGCTATGCGATCGGCGCTCTGCTCGGCGCGGCGTTCCTCGAGGTGCTGCCGCATGCCATCTCCGCCAGTGGCAATCCGTCTTCGACTGCAACGGCTTTGCTGTTCGGCATTCTCGGCTTCTTCGTGCTCGAGAAGCTGGTGCTTTGGCGACATTGTCATATCGAAAGCTGCGAAGGGCACGAGCCGCTTGGCCATGACCATGGCGTAGCCGAGCAGTTCGATCATGGCCGCAGCGGGCTGCTGATCCTGGTGGGCGACACCTTTCACAATTTTGTCGATGG
>CAISUK010000120.1 GCA_903888645.1 uncultured Pseudomonadota bacterium
GATAGGTTTCCTGAAAAATCTGGTACGTGCCGATCTGTGCTTCCTTGATGATTCGGAAGCCCTCGACGTCCAGCGGGGCGGCGTTGACGTTCACGCGGCGCATCTCGCCGTGGCCGACCTTCACGCCGTAAACCAATCGCACGCAGTCAGCCATGAATTGGGGAGTGTATTGGGGATGCTCGCCAAAGACGATGATTGTCCGCTTGTGGCCTTTGGAGACCATCGCGGCGATCTCCTTTTTGATTTCATCGTTCGTCAACGTCCGGCGGATGGAGTCGGCGTTGCTGCTGCGGAACCCGCAATATTCGCAGTTGTTGATGCAATGGTTGCCGATGTAGAGCGGCGCGAACAGCACGATCCGATTGCCGTACACCTTGCGCTTTAGCTCACGGGCGGCCTCGAAAATTTCCTCGATCAAATCCTGATCTTCCACCCTCAGCAGCGCGGCCGTCTCCTCGACCGACAGGGGCTTCTTCTCCATGCTCTTGGCGATAATCTCGCGAACCTGCGAGGCGGCCGGGGCCGGGCCGGTCGTCAGGCCGGTCAAATAGGCGTCGTCGATGAAATCGACGCCTTCTTTACTCAACGTCATTGCGGGCAGGGCACACATTTTACGGCACACCTTTCTTGATTAACAACAGCTAGGCAACCCGACTTCGCCTTCGGCTACGCCGGGCAAGCAGGCAACGGGCATCAGGCAACAGAGAACTTTGAACTGTCGTTTCTTTGCCGTTACTGCGAACTACGAACTACGAACTCTGAACTAGATTCTATCCTCGCGAGGCCGGTGTCGCATGGCGTTTTCGCGCCGGCGAATCGCCACGGCCGATGCCGATGCTACGTCCGATGCCGGCGATCCGGCCCTTGAGGCAGCCGTGACAGTCGGCGGCGGACTCCTGGATGCACGCCTTGGCGGGGTAAATTTCGTACATCGCGCGATACTGCACCGGCGTGAGATTGGGCATGACGACATTCGCGCCGCGCATCAGGCCCAGTTCCCGCCCGGTGGCTTTGTTGATCGTCGCCAGCGCGGTGGTGGATGGAATGTTCGCGTCCGGGCAGGTCAACCTCGCCAGGGCGATGACTTTGTACGTCATCAATTCCGTGTTGGGGCATTGCCTACCAGCGATGGCCGATTGAGGCGGTATTGTTTCGCTGCTCGCCTTCCCCAACGGCGTCTGAGGATGCGGCAAATACGGCCCGACGCCGATCATTTCCAGATCCAGCGAGGCAAACGCCTCGATGTCGGAAGCCAGGTCTTCGTAAGTTTGCCCGGGTATGCCGATCATGACGCCGCTGCCGATCTCGTAACCCAGCTTGCGCAGGCGGCGGAGAATGGCGAATCGGGGGTGTTCGGCATTCGCACAGCCGGGGGCGGCTGTGCCACAGGTTTTACCGGACAAGGGCGGATGAATCCGGTTGTAGAGAGAGAGGTTGGAAGTTTCAAATCGCAGCAGATACCTGTCGGCCCCGGCGGCGCGCCAGAGGGCCAATTCCTCATCGTCGCGCTCGCCCAGGCTCAGCGTCACCGCCAGCGAAGTGCCAGCCTTGATGCGACGGATGACATCCGCCAGCCAATCGGCGTCGATGCCGGGATCTTCGCCGGCCTGCATAACTACTGTACCGTAGCCGAACTTCACCGCCTGGTGAGCGCAGGAGAGGATTTCGTCGGCGGTCATGCGATATCGTTGCAGGGCGGCGTGGGTGCGATTGATTCCGCAATATTGGCAGGTGCGCACGCAATGGTTGGAGATTTCGATCAGGCCGCGAAGGTGAACTTCATCGCCGACGTGGGCGCAGCGGCAATCGTCGGCCCGCTTCCACAGTCGCGTCAAAGGGTCTTCGTTTTCCTCCCGCAGCCAATGGAGTATCTCCGAATGAATCATGTTGAACTTGCTTGCCCTGAGCCTGTCGAAGGGGCGGCCGGCAAGGGCAGAATCACGGTGAAGGTGCTGCCGACGTCCGGCGTGCTCTGGACGGAAACGTCGCCGCCGTAAAGCGAAGCCAGTTTCTTGACGATCGACAATCCCAGCCCGCTGCCGACGATATTGCGGGTCTTTTCGTTTTTGATGCGGACAAAGTCGCCAAAGAGCCGCCCGGCCTCATCGTCGGTCATGCCGATGCCGGTGTCAGCGACGGATAGTTGGGCCTTGTCTGTTTGCGCGGTGAGCGTCACGGTCACGCTCCCGCCGTCGCGATTGTACTTCACCGCGTTGGAGATCAGGTTGTTGCAGATGATTTCCATCTCTCCGCGGTCAGCTTGCAGCTCGACGGGCGAGTCAGCCTGCAGTTTAATGGCGATGTTGCGCCGGAGAGCCTCGACGGAGACCATCTCGATGGACGCCTTGGCCACTTCGCGAAGGTCCACGTTCGCCATGTCGCGTTTTTTCTGGCCTGACTCGATGCGGGTCAGGTCTAACAAGTCGCCGATGAGTTTTCGCATGGCGGCGGTGCGCACCAGGCTTCGATCTAGCATGTGCTCGTATGCCTTCGGGTCGTCGCCGGCGGAGCGATCATGGATGATGTGCAGGTAGCCTTCGACGGCCGCCAGCGGAGCCTTCAGTTCGTGCGCCAGCACGCTGATAAACTGGAATCGCAATTGGCGTTTTTCTTGCGCCAGTTGCCGGGCCTGCCGGGCCAGAATAAGGCTTTCAGCCGCCTTGCGGACGGTGTTCTTCAGCTCGTTGGGCGTGAAGGGTTTGGCCAGGAAATCTTACGCGCCGCGCTTGATGGCTCTGACGGCCGTCTACAGCGAGGCGTACGCGGTGATCATCACCGTGAC
>CAISUK010000121.1 GCA_903888645.1 uncultured Pseudomonadota bacterium
AGATCGTTTCGGTCGCTGCCTCATTGATTCCGTTCCTCGAGCACGACGACGCCAACCGTGCCTTGATGGGTGCCAACATGCAGCGTCAGGCGGTTCCCTGCCTGCGTCCGGAAAAAGCCCTGGTCGGTACCGGTATCGAGCGTACTGTCGCCGTCGACTCCGGTACGGCGGTGCAGGCCCTGCGCGGTGGCGTGGTTGACTATGTCGATGCCAACCGCATTGTGGTGCGGGTCAATGACGCTGAAACCGTACCTGGCGAAGTCGGTGTCGATATTTATAACCTGACCAAATACACACGCTCCAACCAGAATACGAACATCAATCAGCGCCCCATCGTCAAGGTGGGTGACATGATTGCCAAGGGCGACGTGGTAGCCGATGGTGCCTCCACCGATCTGGGCGAACTCGCACTCGGCCAGAACATGCTGGTGGCGTTCATGCCCTGGAACGGCTACAACTTCGAGGATTCGATTCTCATCAGCGAGCGCGTTGTTGCCGACGATCGCTTTACTTCGATTCACATCGAGGAACTCACTGTTGTAGCCCGCGATACGAAGCTGGGGCCGGAAGATATCACCCGCGATATCGCCACGCTGGGTGAGGCACAGCTCGGCCGTCTCGATGAATCAGGCATTGTTTATATCGGTGCCGAAGTCGAGGCCAGCGACGTGCTGGTCGGCAAAGTGACGCCGAAGGGCGAGACCCAGCTGACGCCGGAAGAAAAGCTGCTGCGTGCGATCTTTGGCGAAAAAGCCTCTGACGTCAAAGACACCTCGTTGCGCGTCCCTTCAGGCATGAACGGTACGGTCATCGACGTGCAAGTGTTTACCCGCGAGGGTATTGAACGGGACAAGCGCGCCCAGCAGATCATCGATGACGAACTGCGCCGCTACAAGACCGACCTTGCCGACCAGATGCGCATCGTCGAACGCGACACCTTCGCCCGGATCGAGAAGCTGTTGATCAACAAGGTTGCCAGCAAGGGACCGAAAAAGTTGGGCAAGGGCACCAAGATTGCCAAGGAGTACCTGGACAGCATCGACCCCCACCATTGGTTCGATATCAGTCTTGCCGATGAAGAGGTCCAGCAGCAGTTGGAGAACCTGCGTGACTCGATCGAGCACACACGCAAGGATTTCGACGTTGCTTTCGATGAAAAGAAAAAGAAGCTCACGCAAGGCGACGAGTTGCCGCCCGGTGTGCAGAAAATGGTCAAGGTCTACCTGGCAGTCAAGCGCCGCCTGCAACCAGGCGACAAGATGGCCGGTCGCCATGGCAACAAGGGCGTCGTATCGCGCATTGTGCCGGTAGAAGACATGCCCTACATGGCCAACGGCACACCGGTGGACATTGTGCTGAATCCCCTCGGCGTGCCGTCGCGGATGAACATCGGGCAGATTCTCGAAACGCATCTCGGCTGGGCTGCAAAGGGTCTAGGCCAGCGGATCGAGGAAATGCTGAGGCGCGAGGCGAATGCCGAAGAGGTTCGCAAATATCTCGACAAGATCTATGGGTCGAGCGGCAAGGGCCAGGATATCGGCGAGCTCAATGATCGCGAGGTTCTGGAAATGGCAAAGAACCTTTGCGGCGGCGTACCTTTCGCCACACCGGTATTCGACGGTGCGAACGAATCGGAAATCAAGGCAATGCTGGAATTGGCGAATCTCCCGACGTCAGGCCAGGTAGCACTTCATGATGGACGGACCGGTGAAGCGTTCGAGCGCAAAGTCACTGTCGGCTACATGCATGTATTGAAGC
>CAISUK010000122.1 GCA_903888645.1 uncultured Pseudomonadota bacterium
TGGCAAGACGATTGCCGCTACTATCTGCGTCGCCTGCCATGGCGAGGACGGCAACAGCGTCATTCCGACATTTCCCAAGATCGCCGGTCTGCAGGAAGAATACATCGTCAAGGAGTTGGGCGATTTCATAGCCGGGCGGCGCAAGAGCGACATCATGTCGCCGGTTGCCCTGCAGCTGAAACCCGAGGATGTGGCCGCGCTGGCGTCTTACTTCAGCATCCAGGTGCGGAAGCCGAGCGAACCCGAGGACAAGGCCGCGGTTGGCCTGGGCAAACTGATCTTCCATGACGGCAACGAGGAAACCGGCGTACCGGCCTGTGTCGGTTGCCATCAGTTGCATGGTGCCGGCCTTTTTATCTATCCGCGTATCGGCGGACAGCATGCGCAGTATCTGGTGCAGCAGCTGAAGAAATTTGCCGCGGAGGAGCGAGCCAACGATGCCAGCCGCTTGATGCGCG
Source organism: uncultured Pseudomonadota bacterium (assembly GCA_903888645.1). Taxonomy (GTDB): domain Bacteria; phylum Pseudomonadota; class Gammaproteobacteria; order Burkholderiales; family Rhodocyclaceae; genus CAISUK01. The sequence continues at coordinate 459 of CAISUK010000122.1, forward strand.
TGACAGCCCATCGCTTGAGCGATGAGGAAATCCACGCCGTCGCCCAATATCTGTCCGGTTTGGACAGCAAGTAAGCCGGCGCACGGTCAGGAGAATCTGCTTTGAAGAAGACGCTGATAGCAATTGTCGTGACCGGCCTGTGGGCGCTTGTGGCTACTGCGCAAACACCACCGGTCTGGAACGAAATCAAGGGCGAGCAACTGATCGCGCTGCAGGCCAAGGGCGACCCGGCGCGCGGCGAGACCGCTTTCGTGCCGTGCCAGGGCTGTCACCGCAAGGATGCCTCGGGGCGCACCAGCGGCGCTTATCCGCGATTATCCGGACAGCATGCGCAGGTAATCATCAAGCAGGTCACCGATATTCGCGCCGGCCGCCGTTACAACCCGAAGATGGAACCTTACCTCGACGACCATCTGCTGACGCCGTTGGCGATCGCCGACATCGCCAGCTATCTGCAGGGCCTGCCCATCTCGGCGGAGAACGGCAAGGGTCCAGGCAGCGGAGTCGCCGCCGGCAAGAAGATCTATGAAAACGACTGCAACGATTGCCATGGCAACAAAGGTGAAGGCGATGCCGCGAAGTTCTATCCGATGGTCGCCGCCCAGCATTACCGATATCTACTGCGCGAGTTGAAATTCATCCGCGATGGCGACCGCCGCAATGCCAATCCGGATATGGTCAAGCGGATCAAGGCGTATTCAGATAATGATCTGGAAGCAATGGCCGACTATTTGGCGCAATTGCCTCCGCCGAAACCATGACATCCCGCAGTTTTGCGCCGGGCCTTCTGGAGCAACCCCGGGGCTGCGCAATTGCGGTTCGCGAAAGTGTCTTGTTTGCCCGTCGGCGATCATGGTTTTGATATTGACATTCGCTACGAATAAAACGATTCTATCAATGGCTTAAAGAAGGATGTCGGACAAACCAGAATGCATGGTTTCGCGGTTTGCAATACCCGCGGTGCGTGCTGATTCTGCGATCAATCGATTCGACACCGTTTTCCTGTCGGGCAAGTCAACTTGGGGAGATCTTTTATGAGCAGTACCCGTTCAATCAAACTGAAGCCGCTTCGCGGTATCGAACTCGCCGCACCGGGCGGTGATCCATGGCTGGTCGACCGGACCGACCCGGCGCAATCGGTGATGACCGATTTTCACGAGCGTTCGGCAGTCTCGGTTGCCGACGATATACCGATCGATACGGCGCTTGAACATCTGAAACATGCCGGCGTCAGATCGGCGATCGTTGTCGACGCCGACAAGCGTCACGTACTCGGAATGATAACGGCCTATGACATCCAGGGCGAAAAGCCCATCCGCCATTTGCAGGCGGTCGGTTGCACGCACCGCACCTGCTCGCGCGACGATGTGCTGGTGCGTGACATCATGGACAAGGTTGAAGACTGGCAGGTCGCCGATATGAAGGATGTCGAGCGGGGCAGCATCGACATGGTTCTCGAGGCATTCAAGGCGGTCGGGCGATCGCACCTTGCGGTAGTCGAGACTTCTGAAGTGCACGGAACGCGCCTGCGAGGACTCTTTTCCGCCGCCAAGATCATGCGCATTATCAAGGATTGAGCGGGACGGGTTCGCGCCCGGGCGAACCCGAACTGGTCATTCACGGCTTTGAAATCTCAATGTCGATGAGGATCAGGGAAACCGGCTGCCACGAGTAGCGCGGCTCGGCAAGGAGGCGTTAAGTCGCCCGGTTCGAGTACGAACGGCGTTTATCTCTGCGCGAAGCGATCATTGAGACGCGCAATATCGCCCGAGGCGTCAAGCAATGCCAGGGGCAAGGGGAAACGCAGATCGAACTGTTGAACGCTTGACTCCGTCAGCAATGGCGAAGCCTCAGCGGTCATCGATAAGCCCTTTTGGCCAGGACTCCGTTTGCAAATCGTGTATCAATTTCTTGGCTGACTGCAGCAAATCTGCGGAGGCCCCTCCCTGCTGCTGCCCGGACTGCATACTTGAATGGGAAAATTCGGCAACGAACGCGATCATCGGTTCGTCATATTGCCGAGCATGCCCCACGGCCCAGCGCCTGGTCAGATTGACCAGATCGGCAATCATGGCATGGGGCGGCGATCCGCTGGATACTTCGGCCAGCCTTGCCAATTCGCGAGACAGGGCAAGATGGTCGCTGGCGTGATCGCCGAAGCGCGTACTGAACTGAGGCGGCGTACACGCGCTATTCATGATCCGCTCTTCATGTTCAAAAATGGATTTCAAGACGCTGGACAAGACTGCCAAGGTATTCGCTACCACCTCGGCGCATTCGCTGATTAGCCTCGGGTTACAGTCATCGCAGAGCCTGTTCTCGATGTCTTGCGGGCAAAACGAGACTAGTCGCGCCGAGATCTCGCGCAGTTTGGCGTGTTCGGTTTCCAACTGGCGCAACTCATCGGTCAGTTCGAGTCGATCCACGGTTGCTCCCCTGCCTGGACTCCGATTGAAGTGACTGAATTCGGGATCCCGACTTTCGGCCACATGACATCTTGGCTTGGTGCGCCCCGACGAGAACGATTCTACGGCATCGGCTGGCGGATGAAAATCCCGTAGGTCTCATGCCTCGGGCAGTGCAACGGCCTGCCCGGCAACCACACGGCCGGTACCAGCCAGGTCTGGATGGGACTCGATGGACCGAAATCCGGCAACTCCAAGGAGATCGCGAACCGCCTCGCTTTGATCGTAGCCATGCTCCAGAAGAAGCCAGGCGCCGCTGTGCAGGCAGCGTGGCGCGTTGGCAGCGATGCAACGCAAGGCCAGTAAGCCATTGTCGCCACTGACCAGCGCATCCATGGGCTCATGGCGTAGATCGCCGGCGCCGAGATGCGGATCGCCGGCTGCGACATAGGGCGGATTACTGACGATCAGATCGTGACGATCGATGACCGCCGAGAGCCAGTCGCCCTGACGAAACTCGATGTCGACGCCATGTCTGTCCGCATTGGCGCGAGCCACGACGAGTGCGTTTTTGGAAATGTCGATGGCCGTTACCGCGGCGTCAGGCAACTCGAGCGCCAGGGAAACGGCGATGCAGCCACTGCCGGTACCGAGTTCCAGAATCTTCGGGTGGTCGACGCCCTTCAGCTTGGCGATGCCGAGTTCGACCAGCAGTTCAGTTTCAGGTCGCGGGATCAGCACATCCGGCGTTACCCGAAACGAGCGGCCATAAAACTCGCGCTCGCCAACGAGGTAGGCAATCGGTTCGCCTCTGCTCCGCCGCGCTACCAGCTCGGCATAAGCGCCGGCATGTTCCGGCGCCAGCGCATCGCCGTCGTGTGCGGCCAGCCACGCTGCATCGCGCCCCAGGAAATGACGCATCAGCAACCGCGCCTCGGCCGGGGCGATGCAGGACCGCGCCTGCATCAGCAACGCGGCGATGCTGCTCACGTTTCCTGCGACAGCGCTGCCAGCAGTTCTGCCTGGTGTTCCGCGGTCAATGCGCCGATCAGTTCATCGAGATCGCCGTCCATGATGGCGTCGATCTTGTACAGCGTCAGATTGATGCGGTGGTCGGTGACGCGCCCCTGCGGAAAATTGTAGGTGCGGATGCGCTCGGAACGGTCGCCGCTGCCGATCAGGCTCTTGCGGGTCGATGCGATCTGCTGCTGCTGTGCACGGGTCTGCACAGCCTTGATGCGCGCCGCCAGAACCGCCAGGGCTTGTGCCTTGTTGCGATGCTGGGAGCGATCATCCTGACACTCGACGACGATGCCGGTGGGGATATGCGTGATGCGTACCGCCGAGTCGGTCTTGTTGATGTGCTGACCGCCGGCACCGGAAGCACGATAGGTGTCGATACGGATTTCGGCGGGATTGATGTCGACCTCGCCAACCTCGGCGGCCTCCGGCAAAACTGCCACGGTACATGCCGAGGTGTGGATGCGACCTTGCGTCTCGGTTTCCGGGACGCGCTGGACGCGGTGCCCGCCGGATTCGAATTTCAATTTGGAATAGGCGCCCTGGCCGACCACACGGGCGATGACTTCCTTGTAGCCGCCGACCTCGGATTCGCTGGCCGAGATGACCTCGACCTGCCAGCGCAGGCGTTCAGCATAACGGCAGTACATGCGAAACAGATTGCCGGCGAACAACCCGGACTCGTCGCCGCCGGTCCCGGCACGAATTTCCAGAAACAGGTTCTTGTCATCGTTGGGGTCGCGTGGCAACAACGCCTTTTGCAAGTCATCTTCAACCCGCTCGATGACGGCACGCGCGGCGACGATCTCCTCGCCGGCAAACACCTTCATCTCCGGATCGGCGAGCATTTGCTCGGCAGTGCGGATGTCGTTCTCGGCCAAACCGTATTGCGCATAAAGCGCCACGACCGGGCCGATCTCGGCATGTTCCCGGGTCAGTTTTCGATAGTTGTCGAGATCGCGAGCTGCGTCGCCGGCCGCCAGCAAATGATCGAGTTCGTCGAGGCGCAGTGTCAGCCGCTCGAGCTTTTCACGGATGCTGGGTTTCATGACGGGAAGCGGACGAGCGGTCGCGATGCCGAGCCCGCAGGGGCGAACGGCAAGGCAGCTACTCCCCGGTATGGGCGTGGTAGATGCGGCCGAGCAGTTTGGCGATTTCGGCGCGATCTCCACCCTCGGCCTGATTGAGGGCGTGGGTGGGCGGATGGATCAGCTTGTTGGTGAGTCCGTGCGACATCATTTCCAGTACTTTGGCCGGGTCTTCGCCGCGCGCCAGCATCTTCATGGCATGGTCGACTTCATGGCGGCGGGCGCGCTCGGCGTTGTCGCGCAAGGCCCGAATGGTTGGCACGATTTCACGCGAGTCCATCCACTGCAGAAAACTGACAACGCGCGTATCGATGATCTGTTCCGCCTCGACCACCGCTGACTGCCGCGTTTCCATGCCTTGTTCGACAATCTGGCCGAGATCGTCGAGCGTGTACAGAAAGACGTCGCCCAGTTTGTCGACTTCGGCTTCGATATCGCGCGGCACCGCCAGGTCGACCATGACCATGGGGCGATGGCGGCGCGCCTTCAAGGCGCGCTCGACCATGCCGAGGCCGATGATGGGCAGCGGGCTGGCCGTGCAGGCAACCACGATGTCATACTCGGCCAGGCGTGCACCAACTTCATCGAGGCGCAGCGCATCGCCGCCAAAGCGGTCGGCAACGGCTTCGGCGCGCTCGATGGTGCGATTGGCAATAGTCAGTCGTTGTGGCTTTTGCCCGGCGAAGTGCGCTGCGCAAAGCTCGATCATTTCACCGGCGCCGATGAACAACACTTTCTGTTCGGAGACATTCTCGAAGATGCGCTGCGAGAGATGCACGGCGGCGGCAGCCATCGACACGATATTGGCGCCGATGGCGGTGGTCGAACGGACTTCCTTGGCGACGGCAAAGGTGCGCTGAAAAAGTTTGTTGAGCAGCGTGCCGAGCGTACCAGCTTCTTCTGCAGTGCGCGCCGCCTGCTTCATCTGGCCAAGGATTTGCGGTTCGCCGAGAACCATCGAATCGAGGCCGCTGGCGACGCGGAACATATGACGAACGGCGTCGCGCTGCGGGAAGGTGTAGAGATAGGGACTGATACGGTCCGCAGGCATGGAGTGATATTCGGCCAGCCAGTCGACGGCGGTACCCGGATGTTCGGCGGCGCAGTAAAGCTCAGTGCGATTGCAGGTCGACAGGATCGCCGCCTCGCGCACCGGCTTGTCGCGGATCAAATCATTCAGCGCCTGCGGCAGCCGATCAGGGTTGAACGCAACCTGCTCGCGAACGGCCAGCGGTGCGGTGTGATGGTTGATGCCTAGGGCAAAGAGCTGCAGCGTCTGCATGCGGTGCTGGTCGTGTCCGGGCGCGAAAATAACGGCGGATTATAGCATCGGCCCGCCTTCTGCCTTGTCCCGGGATCGCCGGTCCGGCGACGAGTGCCTGGGTTCGCCTTCAGCGCCTGAAACGTCGGCCCTTGTAGACGAAAATAGCCCCGTCGGCGAGTATCTTTTCAAGGCGCAGACCTGGCGATATTTCCTCGCCTTCGCGTACCAGTTTGTCATTGATCATGGCCATGCTGCCTTCCTGATCATCGTGGATATAGCCAGCGATTGCCATCGGCGGAACGTCCTTTGGCATGCCCGCCGAAGGGTCACGAGCGGGTTCGCTTTCGGCGATTTCGGGTGCAGTGACAGCCGGGCGGATCGCTTCAGAACTTGAAATGGTCGGAGACAAAGAAGCCGTCCTGGCAGTGTTCCTGGTGCTGCTGGCGGCGCTATTGCTTGTGGCTTTGCTGCTGGTTACTGCGCGTTCCGTCGACTTCGAGTTGACCGATGCAGTGTCGACTGGCGCCTTTGCCGGGAGTCTTGACGATGATGCGGCCGGTGTCGCGGCCGAGGTCTGCGCGGAAACACTTGGCTCGGCTGGCTTCTGTGCATCTGACGAAGTCGCTGCGGGTGCCACTTTGGGAGGCGATGCCGACAGCGAACCTTGTGTTCTCAGCGAGAACCACAGCGCCGCGGCCAGTGCCACGGCGAGCGTTGCGGCGATCAATACCGGCCGCGCGGTGGATACCGACCGCTCCTCGACTGTGGCGGGGAAAAGTACGCCCAGCCCCGGCGAAGTGGCCTGTTGTCGCTCTTGTTCGGACTTGCGCAGCGCTTCGAGAACAAAAGACATCGTCAATTAACCTTTCCTGTCGCTGCTCATCAACCGCGGCCCGGCCTTACCGGCCCGGAAATTAAGGCGAATCGCGGTGAGCGGACCCACCAGGCCATCCGGTGTAATGCCTTCGGCTAACTGGAACGCACGTACCCGCCGAGCCAATATTTCGTCAAACAGTGCATTGCCATCGTCCTGAATGTCATCAATCTTGGCCAATGTGCGGCGCAGCCAGGGCACGGCACCACTGCCCTGCTTGGGGCCGATGCTATCGCCAAATCCGAGCGGGGCTTTCCACAAGACCACATAGCGACCCGACCAGGAGCCGGCCAGTGCGGTAAGCGGAACGCGGCGCTGTTCGCCGGCCACGATCAGCGTCGCAACCTGATTGGCCAAGCCGATCAAGGCGACGTGGTAATCGTGCCCGCTGGCCGTCGTCAGCTTCAGGACCACGGGTTGATCGAGCAGCAGCAGGTCGGACAAACCACCGCGCGCCGCAAAGCAGCGCATACCAAGCGTTACAGCCTGCTGACAAGAATCGCCCTTGTGCTTGGGGTCGAAACTCAGTCCATGCGCCTGGAATAGTGCCTGAAATGCCAGGCGCTCGCTGTCAGTGATTGCTGCGGAGGCCGGCCAATCCAGGGTTCCCGGGGCCGCGGTTGGAGCCGTGGTTGGGACCGGACCCGGCGTTGGCGCGGCGGCCGCGGCAGCTACTGCAGTATCAGCGACAGACGGCGTAGAACCATCTGCAGGGGCCAGGTTTGCGGGCAACGATGGGGTTTGCTGGGCGGACGATGCTTCTGGCACTGGTGTCGCCGCCGCTGCTTCGATTTGCGTCGACGGTTTCGTCGCAAGCGTCGCTAACTTGGGCGAAGGCAAGGTCGACTGCGACTCATTGAGGGGATTGTTAGTACTCAATGCCAGCCCGACGGCAACTCCAGTTGAAATGATTGCTGCGATACCGATCAGAACATTGCGATGAACGGGTTGCCGAGCCGCGCTAACTTCCTTGACCGCCTGGCGAAGTGCGGTCGTCGCCACCTGCTGCCGTCCGTGGACGTAAGTCCCCAGAAGTGCGCGATCGCACACAAGATTGATCAGCCGCGGCACGCCACCGGTCGCGCGGAACAGCGGGCGCATCAGCGCATCAGGAAAAATCGATGGGGCGGCGCCGGATATTCGCAAGCGATGCGAAACGTAGGCAGCCGTCTCCCCCTGGCTCAGCTGCGCCAGATGGTAGCGCGCGATCACTCGCTGCGCGACCTGGCGCATTTCGGGACGCGCCAACATGTCCTGAAGCTCGGGCTGGCCGATCAGAATGATTTGCAGGAGCTTCCGCGTATTGGTTTCGAGATTGGTCAGCAGGCGCAATTGTTCCAGCACGGACGGATCGAGATTCTGTGCCTCGTCGATGATCAGGAGCGCGCGGCGACCTTCGCCATTGGCGAGCAGCAGATGGGCATTGATGGCATCGACAAACGCCTTGGTGCCGGGGCGTGTCGGTGAAACGGCTATGTGCAGTTCTTCGCAGACGGTTTGGAGTAACTCCTCGACGCTCATGCGCGGATTGAGAATGAACGCGACATTTATCGTTGGCGGCAACTGCTCAAGGAGGCAGCGACAAAGCGTTGTCTTGCCGGTGCCGACCTCGCCGGTCAGCAGAATGATGCCGCCTTCACCCTGAACGCCGTAAAGGAGGTGCGCCAGCGCTTCGCGGTGGCGATCGCTCATGAACAGGAAACGCGGATCCGGCGCGATTGAGAACGGCATCTCGGTGAGCCGGAAATATTCCTTGTACATGGTCGGGCCGGTCAAAAAACAGTAGGGCGGTAGACAATATTATCCGGCCGTGGAAGGAATTAAAACAGGCGCGGATGCCCTCGTAGCAAGGGGTGCCGCGAGGTTGGGTAGAAATTTAGCCCCCCGGAAAAACGCGCAAGAATGAACAGGCATGTTCAAAAAATAGACAGAATAACAACCGTTTCAGTAGGTTAGCGCGATTATTCTGGATGGAACGCTTCGGAGGGCACCCAAAAGGGCATCAGGCCGCCGCACAGCCGAGTTTCGCCAAAAGGGGGGCATATGGCGCAATTTAGGGGGGGGTAATGGCGGTACTAATGGCGGTGTCGCGCCTGCGATAGTGGGAAAAATGATGCGGCGCACAATAAGTGCGGCGAATTAATCCGCCGCAAGTAACGCGACTTCTTCAACCGCCTTGGGGTCTAGCTTTCCTGTCGACTTAATTGATCGGTAGAGCATGACTATCGCTTGAGATTTCTTGGCGGCGCTCGCCGTTCTTTCGGCCCGACTAAGCGCCAGCTCTAGCGCTTCAATAATTGAAGCCAACAATACCCCGTCGATGCCTTCCCTCACGCCAACTCCCGCCAAATAGCTCCCCTTGGGGCCGCCAAACCAAACATAGTCGGCGTCGACGCCTATTTTCTTAATTCTCTCAAGGTATTCGGTTGTTGGCTTGGTATGCCCGCCCTCGTAGCGCCACTGCGTATTCCTGGAAATCCCGACCTTAGAAGCAAAGGCAGCCTGAGATAGTCCAAGCCGCGCCCGCTCCTCTGTGAGCCTGTCATTAAACGCCATTGTTTGTAATGCCCCATAGTTGGTGATATGATGCATCAAATTTGGTGCAATCACTCGGAGAATGAACAATGAAACCATCAAATGCACTGTCAGCGCAAGAAGTGCGGAATCGCCTGCGCTGCCGTGGCCAAACCGTCTCAGGATGGGCTAGGGATAACGGATTTACCCCGCGCCTGGTGTTTGACGTTCTCGACGGCCGACTAAAGGGAAACTACGGAAAGGCACACCGCGCCGCCGTGATGTTGGGAGTAAAAGCCGGGGAATTGTTGAATGAGTAAGCATTCATCCCGACTCGCCATTCAGCAGCCCGCGCCTTGTCCGGCCGTTCCGGCTGAATTGGCAGATGAAGCGCTGTGGATGGGTTCCGCGGGATTGGCGAAGCTCGCCGAAATTGATGAGAGCAACGCGTCAAAAGCACTGTTACGCGGAATGAACGGCAAGGCATGGCGCGGAAATGTCCTGACGGTGCGATCAATAGACATGGGAAAGGGTAGGGGCGGGAAATCGCTTCAGGTTTACGTTCCCAGCCTTCCCGCCGATCTTCGCGACACCTGGCACACAATAAAGAAGAGCGCACCTGCCGAACCGGTTAGCGCCCCCATTCAGCGCCCGATGCCGACGCATTTCGATTTATCCATCGGCACACGCGTTGCTGAAATGCGCTGGAAGCTGGCGATTGTTGCGCCAGCCTTGGCGCAACCGAAGAGAAGTGAGGCGCGCGCTGCAATGCTCAGGGAAATAGCGGCGCGAGAGCATAAAGGATTTCATGGCAAGCCCGTGCAGATCGCCGTCGACACCTTGCGGGATTGGCTATCGAAGATCGAGACCAACAACGAACAGCAGCTCGCCCGCCGCCACCGCGCCGACATCGGGAAGCCGCGTTACTTCGTTAATGCCGAGTGGGACAAGGCGTGTCCCCTTCAGGAATTCGAGAGGCGGCAAATATCCGCCGACATAGCGCTTTACATTCGCGGCCTTCACAAGGGTCTGTGCCCGGCCCGCAAAATTAACTCCCTGGCATCGGCGGAGCTACAGAGACTTTCTAGGGAAGCCGGATGGCTTGATGCTGGTTTAATTAAACCCGGCTTGTTTCTGGTGCGCAAGTTGAAATCTTCGCGCCTGCCTGGAATCCGCGAATTCGACGCCAAGCTGTTTCACGACACCTATAGACCCAGCATTCACCGTTGCCGGCCAGATTGGCCGATGGAAATTGTATATGGAGATGTTCACCCAGACGACATCCTAGTTCGCCGCAAAGATGGCACCACAGCCACTTCCCGAATGATTGCCTGGTTGGATTTGTGCACGAATGATTTCTTCTATACGCTCATCCTGTTGCCTGAGGGTAAAAGCGTAACTCAAGCGCATATTATCGCCAGCTTTATTGAA